>NZ_JAIOKW010000018.1:0-105601 GCF_020093335.1 Pseudomonas fluorescens group sp.
CCGATGCCCCGATGGCGCTGAATCAGTCACCTGATGAATCGACTGACACACCGCTATCGGGGGCAAGCCCCCTCCCACATTTGCATCGCGGTCTAACCGTTAGATGCCGCTCGGCTGTCAGGCCGCCAGCGGGAAAATGATCAGTGGTTGTAGGCCCGCTCGTTATGCTCGGCCAGGTCCAGCCCCATCTCCTCCACCGACTCATGGGCACGCAACCCGACCAGGGCATTGACCACCTTGAGGATGATCCAACTGATCACAAAGCAGTACACCGTGGTCAGCAGCACTCCCTTAAGCTGGGCAACCACCTGCCCCCCCATGGTCACACCTTCCACCAGGCCCCCCATGGACGGTACGCAGAACACACCGGTCAACACCGCGCCGATCATGCCGCCGATGCCGTGCAAGCCGAACACGTCGAGGCTGTCGTCGTAGCCAAAGCGCCGCTTCAACACCGTCACGCTCAAGTAACAGAACACCCCGCACAGCAAGCCGATGGCCAACGCACCGCCGACGCCCACGTAGGCACACGCCGGGGTGATCCCCACCAGGCCAGCCAACGCGCCGCTGGCCAGGCCGAGGGCACTGGGCTTGCCGACCTTGAACCACTCGGTGAACATCCAGCCAAGAATCCCGGCGCAGGCGCCCAATTGAGTGTTGAGCATGACGATGCCCGAGGTGCCGCTGAGGCCGCCACCGGAGCCGATATTGAAGCCGAACCAGCCGACCCAGAGCATCGCCGCGCCGGCCATGGTCAGGCTGAGGTTATGCGCAGGCATTGGCGTGTTCTGGTAGCCCTTGCGCTTGCCGAGGATCAGGCACGCGGCCAGCGCGGCCACACCGGCATTGATGTGCACGGCGGTACCGCCGGCAAAATCAAGCACGCCCCAGTTATGCATCAAGGCCCCCGAACCGCCCCAGACCATATGCGCCACCGGGGCATAGACCAAGGTGAACCAGATGGCCATGAACAGCAGCGCCGCCGAGAACTTCATGCGTTCGGCAAAGGCGCCGGCGATCAGGGCCGGGGTGATGATGGCGAACGTCATCTGGAAGGTCACGAACACCCCTTCCGGAATATCCCCCACCAGGCTCTCCGGGGTCATGCCCGCCAGGAAGGCGCGGCTGAGGCCGCCGACAAAACTGTTGAAGGTCACCTGCCCTTCGACCATGCCGGTGGTGTCGACCACCATGCTGTAGCCGTAGATCACCCACAGCACACCCACCAACCCGGCGATGCCGAAGCACTGGGTGAACAGCGAAAGCATGTTTTTCGCACGGACGAGGCCGCCGTAGAACAGCGCAAGCCCCGGCAAGCACATGAACAGCACCAGCACGGCGGCGGTGACCATCCAGGCGGTGCTGCCGGTGTTCAAGGTGGGTGCATCAGCGGCGTACGCCAAGGGTGCAAAGGCACCGGCCACTAATAAACCGAAGAGGGATTTGCCAAGAAGACGATTGACCATGTTCAAAGCTCCTGCAAAAGAAATGGGAAGTACCTGGGTGTAGTGAGCGGGCTTGCCCCGCGCTGGGTGGCGAAGCCGCCCTTAAACCAACCGCCGCATTTCTACCTCAATGAATGCGGCGGCTTTATTGGGGCGGCTTTGCCACCCGGCGCGGGGCAAGCCCGCTCACTACAGGGGCCCGCTAGTAACCGGAGCCCGGCACCCAACGGGTCCCCGCCAGCGGTACCCGGGCCATGGCGGCCGACTCCACGGTCAGCGCCACCAAGTCCTCGGGGTCGAGGTTGTGCAGGTGCGATTTGCCGCACGCACGCGCCATGGTCTGTGCCTCCAGCACCATCACCCGCAGGTAGTTGGCCAACCGCCGCCCGCCTTCCACCGGGTCAAGGCGCTTGGACAGCTCCGGGTCCTGAGTGGTGATGCCCGCCGGATCGCGGCCGTTCTGCCAGTCGTCGTAGAAGCCGGCGGCCGAGCCGATCTTTTTCAGTTCCGCGTCCAGCCGTGGGTGGTTGTCGCCCAGGGCAATCAGCGCCGCCGTGCCGATGGCCACCGCGTCCGCGCCCATCGCCATGGCCTTGGCCACATCGGCACCATTACGAATCCCGCCCGACACGATCAACTGGACCTTGCGGTGCATGCCCATCTCTTGCAAAGCCTGTACCGCTTGCGGGATGGCCGACAAAATCGGGATGCCCACATGCTCGATAAACACTTCCTGGGTCGCGGCAGTACCGCCTTGCATGCCGTCGAGTACGATCACATCGGCACCGGCCTTGACCGCCAGCTTCACGTCGTAATACGGCCGGCTCGCGCCGATTTTCACGTAGATCGGTTTTTCCCAATCGGTGATTTCACGCAGCTCGGCAATCTTGATCGCCAGGTCATCCGGGCCGGTCCAGTCCGGGTGGCGACAGGCGCTGCGCTGGTCCACGCCGATCGGCAAGGTGCGCATGCCGGCCACACGCTCGGTGACTTTCATGCCGAGCAACATGCCGCCGCCGCCGGGCTTGGCGCCCTGGCCGAGGACAATCTCGATGGCGTCAGCCTTGCGCAGATCATCCGGGTTCATGCCGTAGCGCGACGGCAGGTACTGATACACCAGGTGCTGAGACTGGCCGCGCTCTTCCGGGGTCATGCCGCCGTCACCGGTGGTGGTGCTGGTGCCGGCGATGGTCGCGCCACGGCCCAGGGCTTCCTTAGCGTTGGCCGACAGCGCACCGAAACTCATGCCAGCGATGGTCACCGGAATCTTCAGGTGGATAGGCTTCTTGGCGAAGCGATTGCCGAGGATCACATCGGTGCCGCACTTCTCGCGATAGCCTTCCAGCGGGTAGCGCGACACGCTGGCGCCGAGCAGCAGCAAGTCATCGAAGTGCGGCAGCTTGCGCTTGGTGCCGCCACCGCGAATATCGTAGATGCCCGTTTCGGCGGCACGCTGGATTTCCTGGATGGTCAGGCGGTCGAAGGTGGCCGACTCGCGCAGGACCGGAGGGGTTTGTTCAGTCATGGTGGAGCTCCTGATCAGTACGCGGAGGCGTTATCGACTTTGAAGTTGTAGAGTTGACGGGCCGAGCCGTAGCGCTTGAAATCTGCCGCCTGGTGGGCAAAACCGGCGCGGTCGAGCAGTTCCTGCAGCTCGTGCAGGTGTTCGCTGCGCATCTCTTTTTCGACGCAGTCCGAGCCCAGGGACTCCACCGTGCCTTTCACGTAGATGTGGGTTTCGTAGAGCGAATCGCCCAGCGCATCGCCGGCGTCGCCGCACACCACCAGACGCCCGGCCTGGCCCATGAAGCAGCTCATATGGCCGATGCTGCCGCCGACGACGATGTCGATGCCCTTCATGGAAATCCCGCAACGCGCGCCCGCGTCGCCCTCGATCACCAGCAGACCGCCATGGGCCGTGGCCCCGGCCGCCTGGGACGCGCTGCCTTTGACGCGCACCGAGCCGGACATCATGTTCTCGGCGCAGCCCACGCCGACATTGCCGTGCACGGTGATCGAGGCCTGTTGGTTCATGCCTGCGCAGTAATAACCGGCGTGGCCCTCGATATCGATGGACACGGCCTGGTTCACGCCCACGGCGAGGTTGTGCTTGCCGTTGGAATGGGTCACGCGCCACTCGTTGTCGATGGCCTGGGCGTGCAACGCCTGGTTGAGGTCACGCACGGTGGCGGTGGAAAGATCGATAGTTTTCATGTGTGCGCTCCTTAAGCTGCTGACTCGCGTTCCCAGATGTACAACGTGGCCGGTGCCGGCTCCCAGATCCGCGCATTCTCGATGCCCGGCAGGCTCGACAGCGCCTGGTACTCGGAGGCCATGGCGACGTAGTCGTCGGTCTCGGCGAGGATCGCCGGCTTGCACGCAATCGGGTCGCGGATCACCGCAAAGCCGTTGCGCGTGCCGATGGCGAAGGTGAAGAAGCCGTCGAGGTCTTCCAGGGAATGGTCCAGCGCCTCTTTGAGCGAATCACCCTGTTGCAGGCGCCAGGTCAGGTAGCCGGCGGCAACTTCGGTGTCGTTGTCGGTTTCAAAATGGATGCCTTCGCGCTTGAGTTCCTGGCGCAGGCGGAAGTGGTTGGACAGCGAGCCGTTGTGCACCAGGCACAGGTCGGCGCCAGTGGAAAACGGGTGGCTGCCTTCCATGGTCACCGCGCTTTCCGTGGCCATGCGCGTGTGGCCGATGATGTGGCTGCCCTGCATGTTTGCCAGGCCGAAGCGCTGGGAAATCTCCTGGGGCAGGCCCATGCCCTTGAGGATCTCGATACTCTGCCCGGCGCTCATGATGCGCACGCTCGGCGCCAGTTCGGCCAGGGCCAGGCGTACCGGGGCTTCATCGGCGTGGATCTTAAGTACCGCGGCGCTGGCGTTCTGGAACCAATCCAGGGAACAGCCGAGGCGCCCTTCCAGCTCGCCCATCAAGCCTTTCCAGTCGAAGGCTTCGGTGGTGGCTTGCAGGGTCAGCTTGACCCAGCCATCGGCGACTTCATCGCCGTAGATGGCGAAACCGGCGCTGTCCGGGCCACGGTCGGTCATGGCTTGCAGCATGGGTTCAAACAGCTTGCCGAGCTGGGGTTCCAGCTGCGGATTCTTCAGGTACAGGCCTACGATTCCACACATAACAAGTCTCCGTCACACGGTGTCAGAAAAATTCGGTATAGCGCTGGATTTCCCAGTCGCTCACATGGCGGCTGTACTCCACCCACTCCATGCGCTTGAGCTTGATGAACTCGCCCACGATCTGCGGGCCAAGCACTTCGGCGAACAGCGCGTCGGCTTCCAGCGCGTCGCAGGCTTCCTTGAGGGATTGCGGCAGGGTCTTGATGCCGCGCTCGGCGATCTGCTCGAGGCTCAGGCTGTAGAGGTTTTCGTTGCAGACGTGGTCGATTTCCAGCTGGCGATCGATACCGTCCAGGCCCGCGGCGATGATCGCGGCGCTGACCAGATAGGGGTTGCAGCCTGCATCCGGCAGGCGAAATTCCAGGCGACCGTACGGCACGCGCACCATGGCCGAGCGATTGTTGGCGCCAAACGCGATAAAGGCCGGGGCCCAGGTGGCGCCGGACAACGAGTTGCCGACCACCAGGCGCTTGTACGAGTTGACCGTGGGCGCGGCGAACGCACACAGCGCCGGGCCATGGGCAAGCAAGCCGGCGGCGAAGTGATAGGCAAGTGTCGACAAGCCCATGCCGCTCGGGTCGCTGGCGTCATGGAACAGGTTTTTGTTCTCGGCGCTGCTGATCGACAGGTGAAAGTGCATGCCATTGCCGGCGCGTTTCGGGTCGGGCTTGGGCATGAAGGAGCAGATCATGCCCAGGTCATTGGCGATCTCGCCGGCGGCCATGCGGAAGAAGGTGAAACGGTCGGCGGACGTCAGGGCGTCGCTGTAGGTGTAGTTGATCTCGAACTGGCCGTTGGCGTCTTCGTGGTCGATTTGATAGACCTCGAAATCCACCGCCTGCAAGGCTTCGGTCAGGCGTTCGAGGAACACCCGCGAACGCGACAGGCCCTTGTAGTCGTAGCAAGGCTTGTCGAGGTTGTCGCTGGGGTCGACCAATTGCAACGTGCCCTGCTCGTCACGGCGCATCAGGTTGAACTCGGGTTCGAGGCCGGTGTTCAGCGTCCAGCCCTTGTCCTGCAGGCGCTGCACTTGTTGCTGCAACACGTAGCGGCTGTCGTAGGGGTGGGGTTTGCCGTCGACATGGCCGACACACACCACACGCCCATAACCTGGCTGCCAGGGTACCGGGGTCAATGTCGACAGATCGCCGCGCGCCATGAAGTCCGGACCGTGGGGCTCCATGCCCATGCCGCTGATGGCAAACCCGGCAAACCCCGCGCCCTCTTCGGCCACTGTCTTGAGCCCGCAGATGGGCACCGACTTGGTCTTGGCCGCACCGTGTATATCCACAAACTGCGCAAGCACGTACTTGATCCCGTGCTTGTCGATGATGCGCTGGGTTTCTGCTGGCAACATTGCGTGTCACTCCTCGCGAAAGGCAAAACCGTGTGGGTGGGCCTAGGCTGTCTTTTTATTCCTAAAAAGAAAGTTAGTTTCCCTACAGGAATGCAATACCCTTGCCAGATTCGCGGACGGCTGTTTGATGTGCCGGTGAAAGCGCTTTTGTGCTGTATATATGGGAAAATTCTTTTCCCTGCAGGAATACGTACAGCGGGGTGGCCTTTAAGCGCCAGACTTTGCACTTTCCCAGTGCGAAAATAATATTACTGAACGGAAACCGTGCAGGAGCCGATGATCATGTCCACCGAAACCGCCCCGCGCCTCAAGCTCGAGCAATACCTGGGGCTGCAGATCAAACGCCAGCGCCAGGCCCAGGACCTGAAGCTATCTGACGTGGCAAAAATTGCCGATATCAGCCAGGGCATGTTGAGCAAGATCGAGAACGCCCAGGTCTCTACCAGCCTCGATACCTTGAGCCGCCTGTGCGATGTGCTCGGGCTGCCGCTCTCGAAATTATTCAGCGAATACGACCAGCAGGATGGCAGCGCCTTGCTGGTCAAGGCCGACCAAGGCATGGAAGTGGTGCGCCGGGGGACGGAGAAGGGGCATACCTATCACCTGCTCAACCATACGCGCGGGCCGAAGAAGAGCTTCGAGGCGTACATGGTGAGCATGGATGACGCCAGTGAGGAGTTTCCGACGTTTGCGCACCCAGGGACCGAGTTTCTGCACCTGCTTGAAGGGGAGCTGATTTATCGCCACGGCAACCAGCTGTATCGCATGGAGGCCGGGGACAGCCTGACGTTTGAGGGCGAGATTCCCCATGGGCCGGAGGAGTTGGTGCGGGTGCCGATTCGGTTGTTATCGATCATGAACTACGGCAACGACAAAGAGTGATGCACGAACGGCGCATGAGCACCTTGTAGTGAGCGGGCTTGCCCCGCGCTGGGCGGCGAAGCCGCCCCAAACCAGGCGACTTGGTCTTATCTGGAACTCGGCGATGTCTTTATGGGGGCGGCTTCGCCGCCCAGCGCGGGGCAAGCCCGCTCACTACAGTTTTGCAGAGACCTGTGACCAGCGCAGGCAAGCCAGCGCCCACCTTTGATCGCATTCGACCTTCCCGTCGCCCCCGAAAAAAATTCCCCCCAGTTAAAAATCTTTCCCAAAACCCCTAGACGCCCCGCCCTCATTCCCCTATAAAGCCACTTCAGGAATATTTTATTCCCCACAAGAAAACGCGCTCAAGGAATGAGCCTGCTGTCCTCAGACATTTTTTCGCTATGCGATGAGCTGCCGCCATCATCCCGAGGACGTGTCATGCAACACGAAAAAAACCATTTCATCATCAAGGTCACTTGTCCCGCGGTGTCCGGCATTGTCGCTGCCGTCACCACTTACCTGGCGGACAAGGCGTGCTACATCGGGGAGATGGCGCAGTTCGACGATGACTTCAGCGGCCGCTTCTTCATGCGTGCGGTGTTCCGCTTCAACGATGGCCATGCGGGCAACCTGCAAGAGATCAGAGACGGTTTCGCCGATGTCGCCCAGGCCTTCGACATGCAGTGGGAGCTGCACGACACCCGCGAGCCAATGCGCGTGATGCTGATGGTGAGCAAGTTCGACCACTGCCTCACCGACCTGCTCTACCGATACCACAAGGGCGAGATGGACATGACCATCACCGCCATCGTCTCCAACCACCTCGATCTGCGGCCGATGGCCGAGCGCGAGGGCATTCGCTTTATCTACCTGCCGGTGTCCAAGGACAACAAGGCCGCGCAGGAAGCCGAGTTGATGAAGATCGTCGACGACACCCGCACCGAACTGGTGGTGTTGGCGCGCTACATGCAGATCCTCTCCGACGACCTGTGCCGGCAACTGTCGGGGCGGGCGATCAATATCCACCATTCGTTCCTGCCCGGTTTCAAGGGTGCCAAGCCCTATCACCAGGCTTATCAACGCGGCGTGAAGTTGATCGGTGCCACCGCGCACTACGTGACCAGCGACCTGGATGAGGGCCCGATCATCGAGCAGGAAGTGCAGCGCGTCGACCACGTGTACAAGCCTGACGACCTGGTCGCCATCGGTCGCGACACCGAAACCGTGGCCCTGTCCAAGGCGGTCAAGTACCACCTGGAGCACCGGGTCTTCCTCAATCAGGACAGAACGGTGGTGTTCCGGTGAACGCGCATAAACTGATCGACGGCAAAGCCGCCGCCGCACGGGTGCTGCTGCAAGTGCGCGAAGACGTGGCGCGCCTGCATGGGCAGGCTATTCAACCGGCGCTGGCGGTGATCCTGGTGGGCAACGACCCGGCCAGCCAGGTGTATGTGCGCAACAAGATCCTGCGCGCCGAAGAGGTGGGCATCCGCTCCGTGGAGCATCGCCTGCCCAGCGATACCAGCACCGAACAATTGTTGATCCTGATCGGCCAATTGAATGCCGACCCGGCGATCCACGGCATCCTCCTGCAATTGCCGTTGCCGGCGCAGATGGACGAACTGCGCGCCCTGGAGGCCATCGCGCCGGACAAGGACGTCGACGGTTTTCACAGCCAGAACGTCGGCGGCCTCAGCCAGGGGCGCGCGGTGCTCACGCCGTGCACGCCGAGCGGTTGCCTGTACCTGCTGGAACACACCTGCGGCGACCTGCGCGGGAAGCACGCGGTAGTGATCGGCCGTTCGAACATCGTTGGCAAGCCCATGGCCGCGCTGCTGCTCAAGGCGGATTGCTCGGTGACCGTGCTGCACTCACGCAGCCACGACGCCCAGGCCCTGTGCCGCCAGGCCGATATCGTGATCGCTGCCGTGGGCCGCGCCCGCTTGATTGACGCGAGCTGGTTGAAACCCGGCGCAGTGGTGATCGATGTCGGTATCAACCGCATCGACGACGACGGCCGCAGCCGCCTGGTGGGTGATGTCGACTTCGACAGCGCCCTGCCCCATGTCGCCGCCATCACCCCGGTGCCCGGCGGTGTCGGGCCGATGACCATTGCCTTCCTGATGAAAAACACCGTGGCCGCCGCCCAGGCGCAACACCACGCCCTACGCAGCCAATCGGAGGCCGTATGCCATTCAATCTATTGAAATACGGGCTGAGTTCCGAGTACCCGGTGGAGGTGGATTTGCCATCGCCCAAGGCTCTCAAGTCGAGTTACGACGTGGTGATCATCGGCGCCGGTGGCCATGGCCTGGCGACGGCCTACTACCTGGCCAAGTACCACGGCATCACCAATATCGCGGTGCTGGAAAAGGCCTACCTGGGCGGCGGCAATACCGCGCGCAATACGGCGGTGATCCGCTCCAACTACCTGACCAGCGAAGGCGTTCGTTTCTACGCCGAGTCGGTGAAGATGTTCCAGTCGCTGTCCAACGAATTCGATTTCAACATCATGTACTCCGAGCGCGGCCAACTGACCCTGGCCCACACCGACGCCACCGTGCGTTCGTTCCGCCAGCGCGCCGAGGTCAACAAGCACTTCGGCGGGCGTACCGAGATGATCGATCGCCAGCAGATCCGCGAGCTGGTGCCCAGCCTTAACCTCGACCCCGGCCACTTGCCGGTGATTGCCGGGCTCTGGCATATCGACGGCGCCACCGCGCGCCACGATGCCGTGGCGTGGGGCTACGCCAAGCAGGCAGCCAAGCGCGGCGTGGAGATCCACCAGCTCACTGAAGTGCAGGACCTGATCATCGAAAACGGCGCCATCACCGCGGTGAAAACCAATCGCGGCACCATCAAGTGTGGTTGCGCGGTGCAGGCGATTGCCGGGCACAGCTCGCTGCTGATGGCCAAGGCCGGCATCCGCTCGCCGATCCAGACGTTCCCGCTGCAGGCCATGGTCACGCAGCCGTTCAAGCCGTTCCTCGATCCGCTGGTAAGTTCCTCGGCGCTGCACTGCTACGTGCAACAAACCAGCCGTGGCGAAGTGGTGTTCGGTGGCGGTTCCGATCCCTACCCGCTGTTCAACACGCGTTCGACCCTGGACCTCAAGGAAAGCCTGCTGGCCCATGCCATCGAGATGTTCCCGTTCCTGGCCAACGCCAAGTTGATGCGCCAGTGGGCCGGGATCACCGACATGACCCCCGACTACAGCCCGATCATGGGCCTGTCGCCGGTGAAGAATTACTACCTCGACGCCGGCTGGGGCACCTGGGGCTTCAAGGCCACGCCGATCTGCGGCAAGACCATGGCCGAGCTGGTCGCCAGCGGCGGCAAGGTGCCGGACTTGATCAAACCCTTCGGCCTCGAGCGCTTTTCGACCTTCCAGCAAGTCAACGAAATGGGCGCCACAGCGGCCAGCCACTGACGGAGAGCAGACGATGAAAATCATGATTTGCCCGCTCAACGGGCCGCGCAATATCAGCGAGTTCACCTACGGCGGTGAATTCAAACCGATGCCCGACCCGCTGACCTGCAGCGATGCCGAATGGGCCGACTACGTGTTCAACACCGACAACCTTGCCGGCGTGGTGCGCGAATGGTGGATGCACACGCCGTCCAGCTACTGGTTCCTCGCCGAGCGCCACACGGTCACCGACGAGATCGTGCGCACCTTCGATCCGCGCGAAGTGTTCACCACCCGCGTCGACTTCACCACCGCCAAGGAGATCGCCGGATGAACCGCCTCCCCGCCCCCATGGGCCTGCTGATCCAACGTGACCAGCCACTCGACTTCAGCTTCGACGGCCTGCCCTACCAAGGTTTGCAGGGCGACAGCATCGCCAGCGCCCTGCTCGCCAACGGGCGCTTCCTGATGTCGCGCTCGTTCAAATACCACCGCCCACGCGGCCCGTTGACCATGGCCGGCCAGGACGCCAACAGCCTGGTGCAACTGCCTCGCGAACCCAACGTATTAGCCGACGCCCACGCGCTGTCCGCCGGCTTGGCGGTGACGGCGCAGAACGTCAACGGCTCGCTGGACAACGACAAGGACGCCTACCTGGGCAAATTCTCCAAGTTCATGCCGGTGGGCTTCTACTACCGTTCGTTCTACAAGCCCAAGGGCATGTGGAAAGTCTGGGAGCCGATCATTCGCAAAAAGGCCGGCCTGGGCGTGCTCGACCTGACGTTCCAACCCGAGTACTACGACAAGGCCTACCTGTTTACCGACCTCGCCGTGATCGGCGCCGGCCCCGCTGGCTTGCAGGCCGCGCTGACCGCCGCGAATGCCGGCGCCAAGGTGCTGCTGATCGAGCAGCAACCGATCCTCGGCGGGTCGCTGACCTACGCGCGCTTCGATATTGCCGGCACCCGTGCCGACACCCTGCGCCGCGAGTTGCTGGGCGCGGTGCAGCAACACGCGAATATCCAGGTGCTCACCGACGCCACCTGCAATGCCTGGTTCACCGACAACTACCTGCCGGTGATCCAGGGCAAGCGCCTGTACAAAGTGCGCGCGCAGCAGTGCCTGGTGTGCAGCGGTTCGTTCGACCAACCGGTGGTCTTCCGCAACAATGACCTGCCGGGGGTGATGCTCACCAGCGCGGCGCAACGCCTGATGAAGCTGTATGCGGTCAAGCCCGGCAAGCGCGCGGTGGTGCTCACCGGCAACGATGACGGCTACCTGGCCGCCCTCGACCTGCATGACCAGGGCGTGGACGTGGCCGCCGTGATCGACCTGCGTCACGCCCCGGCGGACAAAGCCCTGCCGAGTGCCCTGGCCCAGCGCAAGATCGCGTGCCTGAGCAACAGTACGGTGTTCGAGGCCCTGCATGAAAAAGGCCTGCGCCATGTGAAGGGCGTCGACGTGCGCCAGATCACCGGCCAGGGCCAGGTCAGCGCCAGCGGGCAAGTGATCGACTGCGACCTGCTGTGCATGTCGGCCGGTTATATGCCGGTCTATCAGTTGCTGTGCCAGGCCGGTGGCAAGCTGGCCTATGAAGACTCGCGGGCGGAGTTCAGCCTCAGTGGCCTGCCGCGCAATCTGGGCGTGGCCGGTTCCGTACACGGTCGGCATCAACTGGACAATGTGCTGGCGGATGCGACCAACGCCGCCGCCGACAGCCTGCTCGCCCTCGGATTGAACAGCACCAGCCCGCCTGCAGCGCTGCGCCCTGAAGCGCAGGTCAACTTCCATTGGCCGATCTTCCCGCACCCCAAGGGCAAGGATTTCGTCGACTTCGACGAAGACCTGCAGGTGGCGGACATCGTCAACGCCACCCGCATTGGCTACCGCGATGTGCAATTGGTGAAGCGCTATTCCACGGTCGGCATGGGCCCGTCCCAGGGGCGCCACTCGGCGCTGCCGACCGCACGGCTGGTGGCCTGGGCAACCCAGCGCACTATCAGCGAAACCGGGGTCACCACCGCACGGCCGCCGTTCGTGGCGGAGAAACTCGCGCATGTCGCGGGACGCGCCTTCGACCCCTACCGCCAAACGCCGATGCACGCGCGCCATGTGCAAGCCGGGGCGAAGATGATGCCCGCCGGTATCTGGCAGCGCCCGGCCTATTACGGCAAGGCCCAGGACCGCGAAGCGTGCATGCAGGCCGAAGCGCTGCACGTGCGCAACAAGGTCGGGATGATCGATGTGTCCACACTGGGCGGCCTCGACGTGCGCGGCCCGGACGCCGCCGAACTGCTTAACCGCCTCTACACCTTCGCGTTCCTCAAGCAGCCGGTGGGCCGTTCGCGTTATGCGCTGATGACCAACGAACACGGCGTGGTGATCGACGACGGCGTGTGCGCGCGGCTGGCCGACAACCACTTCTACGTCACCGCCACCACCAGCGGCGTCGATCGTATTTACCAGCAGATGCTCAAGTGGAACGCGCAGTGGCGCCTGGACGTGGACGTGACCAACGTCACCGCCGCGATCTGTGCGGTGAACGTGGCCGGGCCGGACTCGCGCAAGGTGCTGGCGCAGGTGTGCAGCGATCTCGACCTCAGTGCCGAAGGCTTCCCCTACCTGGGCGTACGCCAGGGCACAGTGGCCGGGATCAAGGCACGCCTGCTGCGGGTGGGTTTCGTCGGCGAACTGGGCTATGAAATCCACGTACCGGCACGCCACGGCCTGGCGTTGTGGGACGCGTTGATGACGGCCGGCAAGGCCTTTGACATTCGCCCCTTCGGCGTCGAGACCCAGCGCCTGCTGCGCCTGGAAAAAGGCCACGTAATCATCAGCCAGGACACCGATGGCATGACCCACCCGGCGGAAATCGACATGGGCTGGGCGGTCAGCCGCACCAAGCCGTTCTTCGTCGGCCGCCGCTCGGTGGACATCCTCGAAGCCCAGCCGCTGAAACGCAAACTGGTGGGCTTCAGCCTGCCCAAGGGCAGTGTGCAACCGCTGGAAGGCCATCTGGTACTCAACGGCGCGGACATCAGCGGCAACGTCACCTCCTGCGAATACTCCACCAGCCTGGGCCGCATCATCGGGCTGGCCTACGCCGGGATCGACCAAAGCACACCGGGGCAGCGCATTCCGATTCGCGTCGAAGGCGGCATCGTCGTCCAGGCCGAGGTGGTGCAACTGCCGTTCTTCGACCCCACTAACCAACGCCAGGAGGGTTAAGCCATGACCAGTCTGAAGGCCCACGAACTGTTCACGCCGCCCTGCCAACTGCAGGACCAGACCGACCTGCCCCGGGTCGGCTTTCGCGGCGCACAGAGCGCCGAGTACCTCACGGCGCGCGGCTTCACGTTGCCGGGCGGGCCCAACCAAGCCTGCGCGCAAGCGGACGGCAGTTGGGTGGCGCGCCTGTCGCAGAACGAATACCTGGTGCTGGGCAGCCCGCAGGATCAGGGGCAACGGATTGCCGATGAAGAAGCGCGTTGGGAACTGGACCACCGCGCCAACTACCTGCTGCCGCGCCAGGACAGCCATGCCTGTGTGCGGCTCAGCGGGGAGGTGATTGCGCAGGTGATGGCGAAGCTGTGCGGGGTGGATCTCAGTTTCCCGGCCTTCAAGCCGGGGATGGTGGCGCAGACCTCGGTGGCGCGGGTCAATGCGATTGTCATCCACACAGGCAGTGGGGAACTGCCGGCGTTTCATATCCTCTGGGATCGCGCCTCGAAGGCATACTTCGAGGGCGCGTTGCGGGATGCGCTGGAGGAGTTCGGCGGGGTGGGTCAGTCGGTGTAGCCCAACCGCGCCGCCCTGACCTTTTGGGTGTGTTGACGTGTCGCCAGGCAGTAATACAACGGGCACGTCACCACCAACCCCACCAGCCACGACAAGTCCGCGCCTTCCACCAGGTTGGCCCACGGCCCCACATACAGCGACGTATTGGCAAACGGCAGTTGCACGATGATGCCGATGAAGTACGCCACGATCGCATGCAGGTTGAAACGCCCATACACCCCGCCATCGGCCTGGAAGATCGAGGCAATGTCATAGACCCCGCGCTTGATGATGTAGAAGTCGATCAGGTTGATTGACGCCCACGGCACCAACACCAGCAACAGCGCGAGGATCAGGCCGATAAATTGCGAGATGAAGTCCGCCGACGCGCCCAACGCCACCACGCAGCAACCGGCCAGGACCACGCCCGACAGCGCCACGCGCACCTTGATGCTGGGGGTCCAGTGGCTGGCGAAGGTCTGGACCGAGGTGATGATCGACAGCACCGCGCCGTACAGATTCAGGGCGTTGTGGCTGATGATATTGAGCAGGAACAGCACCATCAGGATCGGCCCCAGCCAGCCGGTGGCGTGCTTGACCGCGACCATGGCTTCGGTGCCTTCGGGCGTGGCCAGTGCAGCGACCAGGCCAAAGGCGAAGGACAGGATGGTGCCGAGGGTCGCGCCCAGGTAGGTGGCGAGGAACGGCCGGGTGATGCCAATGTCCGCCGGCAGGTAGCGCGAGTAGTCGCTGGTGTAGGGCGAAAAGCTGATCTGCCAGATCACCCCCAGCGACACGGTAGCCAACCAGCCCGCCGCGTTGAAGCCGCCACGGGTAAGGAAATCTGCCGGCAGGTCATGGGCAAAAATGTAGATAAAACCGGCCAGCAAAGCGCTGCCCATCACCCAGGTGCCGATGCGGTTGAGGGTATGGATAAAGCGGTAGCCGATCACGCCGATGGCAGTGGCGCTGAGGGCGCCGATCAGGATGCTCGCCGGCACCGGCACCGACGGCACGATGCCGACGATGGACTTGCCGGCCAGGACGATATTGGAGATGAAAAAGCCAATGTAGATCAGCGCGGCGAAGAACACGATCAGCAGCGCGCCGTAACGGCCGAACTGGCCACGGCTCTGCACCATCTGCGGGATGCCCATGCGCGGGCCTTGGGCCGATGCGAGGGCAATCACGATGCCGCCGAGCAGGTGCCCGAGGGCAATCGCCAGCAGCCCCCACGCCAGATTGAGATGGAACACCTGGGCCACCATGGCGCCCGTGACGATCGGCAGCGGCGCGATGTTGGTGCTGAACCATAAGGTGAACAGGTCGCGGGCCTTTCCATGGCGCTCTGCGAGGGGGACGTAATCGACCGTGTGATGCTCGATCAGGGGGTCTTGCCGGGACATCTGGGGCATGGAAATGAACTCGCGTTTGTCTGATCTTATAGTTGTTTGACGCCAAACCGGGGGAGCTCTTTGGCCGCCCCTCAGATGAACACCATATTATGGTATTCCAACATTTTCACAAGACTGATCCGTAGTCTTAGCGCGCATCTGATCCGCAAGTGTGCCACAGCGCACTCCGTTATTTCCCGCCATAGCTCCCGTATTTATGGGTGATAAACCCGAGAATTGACGTTCATCGGGCGATTGAAAAAGCGGTTGCATCGACTGTATTACGGTATACCATCAGACCTACAAACTCATAAAAACCGCTTTACCGCAGAGGACCGTCCCATGATCGATGCCGCTATCTACAAACAAGTGATGGGTTCGTTTCCGTCCGGTGTCACCGTGATCACCACGCTCGATGACGAGGGGCAAATCGTCGGGTTGACCGCCAGTGCCTTCAGTTCACTGTCCATGGACCCGGCCCTGGTGCTGTTCTGCCCCAACTACAGCTCCGACTCGTACCCGGTGTTGATCAAGAACAAGCGCTTTGCCATTCATGTGCTTTCCGGTGGGCAGCAAACCGAAGCCTATGCCTTTGCGCGCAAAGGCAAGGACAAGGCCCAGGGCATCGAATGGACGCTCAGTGAGTTGGGCAACCCGATCCTGGCCAATGCCACGGCGGTGATCGAGTGCGAGTTGTGGCGCGAATATGAAGGCGGCGACCACGCGATCATGGTCGGCGCGGTGAAGAACCTGATCGTGCCCCGGCAGAACGCCGGGCCACTGGTGTATTGCCACGGCAAGATGGGTGCCCTGCCACTGCCGGCCTGATCCCCGACACCGTTCTGAAAACACCGAAGATCAAATGTGGGGCTTGCCCTAATGCCAGTCAGTTAAGGCAAACACTGTACCTGTGGCGAGGGAGCTTGCTCCCGTTGGGCCGCGAAGCGGCCCCAGCTCTTTGTTTAAAACGACTGGGACTGCTACGCAGTCCAACGGGAGCAAGCTCCCTCGCCACAGGTTACTTTTCGCTCTTGCTGCTTCTTAGCTGACTGGTCTTAGGGCTTGACCGCTCCCTCATTCGAACGTCCCCCAAAGGGCTGCGGTGCCAGTTAAGTGCGGAAGCGGATGACCAGCTGATTCAACGTCTGCGACAACGCCGTCAATTGCTGCGCATCCTGGCGTGTAGAGTCGGCCAGGCTTGCCACTAATTGCGCATCCCCATGAATCTGGCTGATATGCCGATTGATGTCTTCGGCCACCTGGTGCTGCTCTTCGGCGGCGGTGGCGATTTGCGTGTTCATGTCGCGGATCACGTCGACCGACTCACGGATCAGGCCAAAGCTGGCCCGTGCGTCGTTGATCGACACCACCGTTTCCTGGGACACCTCCAGGCTCGCATGCATCTGCTTGCCCATCTGGTGAGTGCGGCGCGCCAGGTTGCCGAGCAGCCCGTCGATTTCACCGGTGGAGTCCGAGGTGCGCTTGGCCAGCGCGCGCACCTCGTCCGCCACTACCGCAAACCCACGGCCCTGCTGGCCCGCCCGCGCGGCTTCGATGGCGGCGTTCAGGGCCAGCAGGTTGGTCTGCTCGGCAATGGAGCGGATGGTGCCGAGGATCGACTGGATGTCATTGCTGTCTTTTTCCAGCTGCTCCATGGCCTGGGCGGAGTGGCCGATTTCCTCGCTCAAGCGCCCGACACTGCTCACCGCTGCGTCGATCTGCTGCTGCCCGGTGTGGGCCTGGCGCTGGCCGTTATCGGCCGAGTCGGCAGCCTGGCTACAGGAGCGAGCGACTTCGTTGGAGGTGGCAACCATTTCATGAAACGCCGTCGAAACCATATCCACCGCTTCGCGCTGTCGCTCGGCGACTTCGGCCATTTCCACCGAGACTTCGGTGGCACTCCCGGAGCTGCTGTGGATCTGCCCGGCCGCCTGCCCGATGCGCTGGATCAGCGTGCGGATCGCTTCGAGGAACTGATTGAACCAGCCGGCCAGTTGCGCCGTCTCGTCACGCCCCTTCACTGCCAGGCGCGCGGTCAAGTCACCTTCACCTTGGGCGATGCCTTCCAGGCCGCTGGCCACGCCGCGAATCGGCTTGACGATCAGCCCGGCAAACCAGGCCCCCGCCACCGCAAACAGCACACCACACACCAGCGCGATGGCTGCAATCAGCCAGGTCAGGCGCGCCGCGCCGGCCATCACTTCACTCTCGCGCACCAACCCGACAAACCGCCAGCCCAAGGCCTTGGACGGCCACACCAGCGCCATATAGCGCTCACCCGCCAACTCGACCTGCACCAGGCCTTGGTCGGCTTCGCTCAACTGACGATAGCCATCGCCCAGTTGGCCGAGAGGCTTGAAATTATGGGACGGGTCATTCGGGTCCACCAGCACCGTGTTGTTGGCTTCCATCAGCATCAGGTAGCCGCTTTCGCCCAGCCTGATCTGCTTGACCAGGTCGGTCAGTTGCTTGAGGGACACGTCGATGTTGACCACCCCGCTCACCTTGCCCTGGCGGTCGTTGAAACTTTGCACGGTGCTGACCAGCACCACATCGTCGGCAGCCCAGTAATAGGCCTAGGTGCGCAGGGTCTTGCCCGGCTGGGCCATGGCGGTCTTGTACCAGGGGCGTGTGCGCGGATCGTAGCTGGCCAGCTTGGGGTCGCCGGGCCAGAACACATAACCGCCGTCCTCGGTGCCCAGGGACAGGTAGGTGTAGGCCGAATGACTCTGGGCCAAGCCTTCGAACAGCTTGAACACCTGCTCGTCGCGCTCGCCGGGTGCGACTTGCGCGGCATCGCTGGCCAGGTAGCGTTTCACATCACCCTTGATACTCTGCAGTTGCGGGTGCGCGGCCAGGTAGCTGACGTTCTGGCTGATGCCTTCGAAAAACAACTGCATCGCGTTGCCGACCTGGCGGATCTCGCGCCCACTGCTGTCGATAAAGCCATCCCGTGCCTCATGACGCACATTGAGGATGATCAGCACAGCCACCAGCATTACCGGCAGGCTGGCGATCACCGCAAAGGCCAGGATCAGTTTTTGTTTTATGTTCATCTAGCTCGCTTTCCTTGTGAGGTGACGGTGCGACCGTTGGAGAGAAAAGTTTTGCGGATATTCCGTATTATGGTATACCAACAATCAATCCGCCGAACAGCTGTCATCACTGGCACGCTTCAACGTGGCGAGAGTACTTAAGGGCCCGCAGCCGACAGGCCGATCACAATAGATCCGAGGTAAGCGTCATGAAGTTTTCCCTGTTCGTACACATGGAACGTTGGGACGAAAGTGTCAGCCACCGGCAGTTGTTCGAAGACTTGACCGAACTGACCCTGATGGCCGAGGCCGGCGGTTTCAGTACCGTATGGATTGGCGAACACCACGCCATGGAATACACCATCTCGCCGAGCCCGATGCCGCTGCTGGCTTACCTCGCGGCCAAGACCACCACCATTCACCTGGGCGCCGGCACCATCATCGCGCCGTTCTGGCACCCGTTGCGGGTGGCGGGTGAATGCGCCTTGCTCGACGTGATCAGCAACGGGCGCATGGAAGTCGGCCTGGCCCGTGGTGCTTACCAAGTCGAATTCGACCGCATGGCCGGCGGCATGCCCGCCTCCAGCGGCGGCCAGGCGCTGCGCGAGATGGTGCCGGTGGTGCGTGCGTTGTGGAAAGGCGACTACGCCCACGACGGCGACATCTGGAAATTCCCCACTTCCACCAGCGTGCCCAAGCCGATCCAGCAGCCCAACCCGCCGATGTGGATCGCCGCCCGCGACCCGGACTCGCATAACTTCGCGGTGGCCAACGGCTGCAACGTGATGGTCACGCCGCTGATGAAGGGTGACGAAGAAGTCCTCGACCTGAAAAACAAATTCCAGGCCGCCCTCGACAACAACCCTGGCGTACCACGCCCGCAACTGATGGTGCTGCGCCACACCCACGTGCATGCCGCCGATGATCCGGACGGCTGGAAAGTCGGGGCCAAGGCGATCTCGAAGTTCTATCGCACCTTCGATGCCTGGTTCGGCAATAAAGAGGTACCGGTGAATGGCTTCCTGGCGCCGAGCCCGGAAGAAAAATTCGCCGCCCGCCCGGAGTTCGAACTGGAAAGCCTGCACAAGACCGCGATGATCGGCACGGCCGAAGAAATCATCCCGCGCATCCGCTACTACCAGGAACTGGGGGTGGATGAGTTCAGCTTCTGGTGCGACAACAGCCTGCCCCATGCCGAGAAGAAGAAGTCGCTGGCGCTGTTTATCGAGCAGGTGGTGCCGGCGTTTCGTTGAGTCAGCCCAGCCGCAGGCCACTGGTTGCTTTCAACCACGCCTGCGGCCCAAGTGCCAACTGACCAACTGATAACCCCCCAACAAGCTCCCCGCCAGCAGCAATGTCCATTGCACGCTCAGCGCCGCCGCCAACAGGCCGGCCAACAACCCGCCGATGGCTTCAAAGCCGAAACGCATGGCGATGTAAAACGCGATCACCCTGCCCCGCAGCGTTTCCGGCGCGGCGCTTTGCAGGGTCATGTTGCTGCTGACATTACTGACCGTAATCCCGAACCCCAGCCCGGCGAGCGCCGCCAGGGTGAACCCCAACGGCGGGTTGGCGGCCACCGCACACAGCGACAGCGCACACACCAACGTACCCAGCACGATGATGCGGCTGAGCCGCGAGTGACTGCCGGCGAACGCCAGGAAAATCGTGGCCACAAACGCACCGGCACCCGCCGCGCCCCATAACCAGCCGAGGGTTTGCGCATCGCCGCTGAACACGTGCTTGGCCAGAATCGGCAGCAGCACCGTGTAGCAGGAGGCCAACAGGTTGACCATCACCACACTGATCAGCAGCCGCCGGATTGCCAGCGTGCTCCAAAGGTAGTGCAAACCTTCGCGGAAAATTTGCGCCGTGGAACCTTGGGCCCTGGCCTGCGCCCGGCTTTGCACCTTGCCCAGGCCAATCAGCAACATGCCGAAGGCGATGGACGTCAGCAGGAAGCAACCGGCCTCGCCGCTCCAGTTGATCAGCAAACCGGCCAACGGCGGGCCGATAAAACGTGCGGCATTGATCAGCATCGCATTGAGCACAAGGGCGTTGGGCAGGTCTTTGGGATCGTCGACAAAACTGGCGATCAAGGCTTGGCGCAGCGGCGTTTCCAGGGCGTTGAGCAACCCCAGCAACAGCGCCATGGCGATGATCACTTCGCGGCCCATCCACTGCTGCCACGTGAGCACGGCCAAGGCCAGGGATTGCAGGGCCAGCGTGGCCTGCACGGCCATCAGCAGGCGGCGCTTGTCGTGGCGGTCCGACCAGGCCCCCGCCAGCGGCCCCACCAGCAACTGCGGCAACAGCGTCAGAAACGCAATCGCCCCCAGCAGCACGGCCGAGCCCGTCAGGTGGTAGGCCAGCCACGACAGCGCGACCTGTTGCACCCACTTGCCGAGGGTGGAGAGGCCCTGGCCGACGAAGTAGATCTGGAAATTGCGATGGCGCAGCGCGCGTACAGGCGCCGGCCAGCGGGAGGGGGAAGCAGGATTCAAATAAACTCGCAGCCCTTTTGTGTGAGCGATTTCAGGACCCAGGTGCGGTCGTTCTCGCCCAGCGCGATCTGTTCAAGCTGCTTCTGTTCAGCGGCATGCTTGGCGTAGGCGCGATCATACACCTCGCCGACCTGATCGAAAGGCACGCAGAGCAAGCCGTCTTCATCACCGATCACCAGGTCTCCGGGCTCGATGACCATGCCACCGAGCGCAATCGGCACATTGACCTCACCCGGACCATCCTTGTAAGGGCCGCGATGGGTGATACCGGCGGCGAACACCGGAAAGTCACCGGCCCCGATGCTCGCCGCATCGCGAATCGCGCCGTTGATCACAATGCCGGCCACGCCCTTCTTGATCGCGTACGCCACCATCATTTCGCCGATGAGCGCGTTGCTCAGGTCACCGCCGGCATCCACCACGATCACGTCACCGGGCTGCGCGATATCCAGCGCGTGATGCAGCATCAGGTTGTCGCCGGGGCGCGCCTTGACGGTCAGCGCTGGCCCCACCAGTACGCCCTTGTGGTGCATCGGCTGCAGGCTGGCGCCACCGGCGGTCATCCGATTCATCGAATCGCTGATGTTGGCGACCGGCACGCTGCGGTAACGCTCGACCCACTCGGCAGCGACCTTGCGTTGCTGCTTGAGCACTCTGAATCCGATGGACATGGGGCATTCCTCTGGTGGTTTTTATTAAGTGTTATTTGTTTAAAATGAAACGCTATTTCAAAATTAACACCACCTTTTAAAACTGACAAGACACCCTTCGCAGCCATTCGGCAGGCGACGAGTGGCACAAATCGCACCTTAAACTCTATATACCATGGGTAATCACTGGGTCGCAGACAACCGTAATAGTGAGTTTTTTGTTTCAGAGCAAAAATTATTTATTGAAACGCCATTTCATTATGGTAGCTTTCAATCACTGTTGAGCGCTACGACGAGTCCTCAACTGCACACAGATAAGAAAACCAAGGTGCGCACAATGACCCGAACCCTGCTGCTGACCGGCCCGGAACTGACCCCCGAAGCCATGGCCCACGCCGCCTCCCACGGCGTACGCGTGATCCCCACCACGCCCTATGCACCTGCCGACGAACTCACTGCGATCATTGCCCGCGAGCAACCCGACGCAATCATCGTGCGCCAGGGCAAACTGACCCGAGCAATGATCGACGCATCGCCCGCGCTGAAGATCATCGCCAAGCACGGCGTGGGCTACGACACCATCGACATTGCCGCCGCCGCCGAGCGCCGCATCCCGGTGACCATCGCCCTGGGCGCCAATGCGCAATCGGTGGCCGAGCACGCACTGGCACTGATGTTCAGCGTGGCGCGCCAGACCGCACTGCTCGATGCGCGCATGCGTGACGGGCATTGGGACAAAGCCACCAGCGTCGGCATCGAGCTGTCCGGCAAGACCCTCGGGCTGGTCGGCCTGGGCGCCATCGGGCGAATCCTGATGGACCTGGTGACCCCGCTGCGCATGACCGTCAAGGTGTTTGACCCGTACCTGAGCAGCCTGCCGGACCTGCCGAACGTCGAGCGCGCCGAGGACTTCGACGCCTTGCTGGCGAGCTGCGATATCATCAGCCTGCATTGCCCGCTGACCGAGCAGAACCGCAACCTGTTCGGCGCGGCACAGTTCAAGCGCATGCGCCCGCGCAGCATCCTGATCAATACCGCGCGCGGTGAGCTGATCGACACCGAAGCGCTGGTGCAGGCGCTGAGCACCGGCCAGATCGCCGGCGCCGGCCTCGACACCTTCAACCCCGAACCGCCACCGGCTGACTCCGCGCTGTGGGGCCTGCCGACCCTGGTGGCCACCCCGCACGTGGGCGCCAACACCGCCGAAGCGCGGGATCGCGTGGGCCTGCTGGCCTTGCAACAAATCATCGATTTCTGGGACGGCAACGCGCTGGAACCGCGCGCAGTGGTTAATCGCCAACTGTTCGCAGACTGATTGAACGCACATCGCCCGGCCTTCGCGTAAAGAAGGACGGGCTCATCACGCTTCTCCAAAAAAAACAAAATGGGAGAGAGTCATGTCTACCAGTTCCACCGACATCAGCGCCATTGAGCGCTCAACCATGCGCAAGGTGGCGTGGCGGCTACTGCCGTTCCTGATCCTCTGCTACCTGCTGGCAATCATTGATCGCGGCAACATCGGCATGGCCTCCCTGCAGATGAACCAGGACCTGGGCCTCACCCCGGCGATCTTCGGCTTTGCCAGCAGCTTGTTCTTTGTGTCGTATTTCCTCGTGGAAGTCCCCAGCAACCTGGCCTTGCAACGGTTCGGCGCGCGGGTATGGATTGCGCGGATCATGATCACTTGGGGGATTATTTCCGCCGGCACCGCGTTTGTGACCGGCGCCAATTCCCTGTACGTGATGCGCTTTTTGCTGGGCGCGGCCGAAGCCGGGTTTTTCCCGGGCGTGCTGCTGTACCTCACCTACTGGCTGCCGGCGGCATACCGAGGGCGCATGGTGGCGATTTTCATGGTCGCCATTCCCGGTGCCAACTTCATCGGCTCGCCGCTGTCCGGACTGCTGTTGAGCCTGGATGGCTGGTTTGGCATGCGAGGCTGGCACTGGCTGTTCATCATCGAAGGCATCCCGGCGGTGCTGCTGGGTATCGCTTGCCTGTTCGTGCTGACCGATCGCCCCGAGCAGGCCAAATGGCTGAGCAGCGAGCAACGCGGCTGGCTCACCGGCCGTCTCGATGAAGAGCGCAGCCGCAAGACCGCCATCGGGCATATCTCTCTGTGGAAACTGCTGCGCCACAAGCACATCTGGGTGCTGGCGCTGATCTATTCGGGCGCCTCGGCGGCCGGCAGCACCATGAGCGTCTGGGCCCCGCAATTGCTCAAGACCTTTGGCCTGAACAACCTGGAAATCGGCCTGGTCAATGCCATCCCCTACGGGCTCGCATCGATCCTTATGATTCTGTGGGGGCGCAGCTCCGACAAGACCGGTGAGCGCCGCTGGCACACCGCGACCACCTTGCTGTTGATCACTGCGGGCTTGCTGCTGGCGTTGGTCACGTCGTCGCTGGTGGCCACGGTAATCATGCTGTCCATGGTGCTGATTGGCGCGTATTCGATGAAGGGGCCGTTCTGGGCGCTGGTGTCGACCTGGCTCTCGTCCTCCACCGCCGCTGCCGGCCTGGCCGCCGTGGGGGCAATGGCCAACCTGATTGGCGGGGGCGTGATGGTCAACGTTTACGGCACGATTCATCACGCCACCGGCAGCTATGCCCTGGCACTCTTGCCACTGGCAGCACTGTGTGCGGCCGGCGCGGTGATGGTGTTGTTGATGGGCCGCAAGCAGATGAAGGAATTGGCCGGCGCGCCGGCTTTGTCCTGAAATCGCTGCGCAGTCAATTGCTTGGCATTGCCCCTCGCGGGCAATGCCAGTATTTTGCAGCGTACCCGCCCAACCACAAGGAGCAACCCCATGGTAAAAACCCGCCCGCGCCCCGCAGTCACCGGGGTTGCTTCGGCTGATCGGGTGCTGACCGTGCTCACGGCGTTCAAAATGGGCGATACCGCGCTGGAACTGGCCGAGCTGGCGGCGCGCACCGGGTTGATCAAAAGCACCATCATGCGTTTGATGGTGTCCCTGGAAGACCACGGCCTGATCACGCGCCTGGCCGATGGCCGTTATCAGCTGGCCACCGAGATCATGCGACTGAACACGGTGTATCAGGACGGCCTCGACCTGGAGCGCCACATCACCCCGCTGCTGCACCGCCTGACCCAGGAAACCGGGGAAACCGCCTCGTTCTATGTGCGCCATGGCGCCTACCGGATGTGCCTGTACCGGGTCAATTCGCCCCACCATCTGCGCCTGCACCTGCAACCGGGCGACACCCGCCCCATGGATGGCGCCGCCGGTGCCGAAGCCTTGCGCACCCCCTACTCCCTGGCCGCCAGGATGATCAAACCGATCTTCTCCCACGGCGCCACCGACCCCCACGCCTCGTCGATGGCCCTGCCGATTTTCGGCCCCGGGGAAAACCTGATCGGCGCCCTGGTGCTGTCCGGTCCGGCCAGCCGCCTGACTGCAGAACAGGCGCAAACCCTGCATCCGCTGTTCCAGCAGGCCGCCGTTGAGCTGACCCGCAGCCTGGGTGGCGATGCACTGGCGGGTGGAGAACCCCCACAGAAAAAACCTCGCAGCAAAAAAACCACCACGGGCTGAAGCCCTACCCGGCTCAAATGTGGGAGGGGCCGTGCCCCGATGACGGTGTGTCAGTCAACTTATTGGGTAACTGAGCCATTGCCATCGGGCGCCAGCCCCCTCCCACATTTTCCTCCAAGCTTGCCTACACTCTCTCAACACACGCGACATTTAGCCTCAGCCTACCCTCACAGAACCTGTAATAGTCTATTGCAGGACTCTAATGTACTAACCAGTTACTTATCTTGCTAAAATCGCGTCTTTGCCCTCTCTCACTCGAGTCTTTTCGATATGAAACGAGCATCGCGCGCCACTGGCGTCTCTAGATTCTTACTCCTGGGCCTGGGCGTGATCATCGCCTTGCTCGGCCTCGCGCTTGCCGTCGGCGGCGTTAAACTGGTCAGCCTGGGAGGTTCCTGGTACTTCCTGGTCGGCGGTGCGGTGATGGCCGTTTCCGGCCTGCTGATTGCCCTGCGCAAACCGGCCGGCGCGTGGTTATTCGCGGCGTTTCTGCTGGGCACCGCGATCTGGGCCGTGGCCGACGTGGGCCTGGTGTTCTGGCCGCTGTTCTCGCGGGTGTTCATGTTTGCGGCCATCGGTATGGTGGTGGCGCTGGTTTATCCGCTGCTCGTCAACAAGCCTGCCCGTGGCGCCTATGGCGTTGCCGCCGTGCTGGCAGTGGGCGTGGCGGTGGCAGCAGGCAATATGTTCGTTGCCCACCCAAGTGTCGCCCCGACCGGTGCCGGCCCTGGCATCACCCCCGTAGCCCCGGCCGATGCCCAGAAAGACTGGGCCCACTACGGCAACACCGAAGGCGGCAGCCGCTTCGCAGCGCTGGACCAGATCAACCGTGACACGGTCAATAAGCTCAAAGTAGCCTGGACCTACCACACCGGTGACGTGGCGATCAGCGACGGCAACGGTGCCGAAGACCAACTCACGCCCCTGCAGATCGGCAACAAGGTGTTTATCTGCACACCGCACAACAACCTGATCGCCCTCGACGCCGACACCGGCAAAGAACTGTGGAAGAACGAGGTCAACGCCAAATCGGCGGTGTGGCAGCGTTGCCGGGGCATGGCATACTTCGACGCCAGCGCGCCGATTGCCCAGCCGACCCAGCCCAACAGCTCGCCGATCATTACCGCCAGCGTTCCTGCCGGTGCGCAGTGCCAGCGTCGCTTGCTGACCAACACCATCGATGCACGCCTGATCGCCGTGGATGCTGACACCGGCAAGTTCTGCGAAGACTTCGGCACCCACGGTCAAGTGGATTTGAAGGCCGGCCTGGGTAACGTGCCGGACAGCTACTACCAACTGTCCTCGGCGCCGTTGATGGCCGGCACCACCGTGGTGGTGGGTGGCCGCGTGGCCGACAACGTCCAGACCGACATGCCGGGCGGCGTGATCCGTGGCTTCGACGTGATCACCGGCCAGATGCGCTGGGCTTTCGACCCGGGCAACCCGGAAGACAAAAAAGCCCCGGCCGACGGCAGCACTTATGTACGCAGCACGCCGAACAGCTGGGCGCCGATGTCCTATGACCCGCTGATGAACACGGTTTTCCTGCCGATGGGCAGCTCGTCCACCGACATCTACGGCGTGGAACGCACCCAGCTCAACCACAAATACGGCGCCTCGGTACTGGCGCTGGACGCCTCCACCGGCACGGAAAAGTGGGTGTACCAGACCGTCCACAATGACCTGTGGGACTTCGACCTGCCGATGCAGCCAAGCCTGATCGATTTCACGCCGCCAGGCAGCGACAAAGCCGTGCCGGCAGTGGTGATCGGTACCAAGGCCGGACAGATCTACGTGCTCGACCGCGCGACCGGCAAGCCGCTGACCGACGTGCAGGAAGTCCCGGTCAAGGCCGCCAATATCCCTAACGAGCCCTACTCGCCCACCCAGCCAAAGTCGGTCGGCATGCCACAGATCGGCGCGCAGACCCTGACCGAGTCGGACATGTGGGGCGCCACGCCGTTTGACCAGTTGCTGTGTCGCATCGACTTCAAGGGCATGCGCTACGACGGCCTGTACACCGCGCCAGGCACCGATAAATCCCTGAGCTTCCCGGGCTCGCTGGGCGGCATGAACTGGGGCAGCATCTCCACCGACCCGGTGCACGGCTTCATTTTCGTCAACGACATGCGCCTGGGTCTGTGGATCCAGATGATACCGTCGCAAAACAAGGCCCAGGCCTCGTCCGGTGGCGAAGCACTGAACACCGGCATGGGCGCCGTACCGCTCAAGGGCACGCCGTATGCGGTGAACAAAAACCGCTTCCTGTCGGTGGCCGGCATCCCGTGCCAGGCGCCGCCGTTCGGCACCCTCACCGCGATCGACATGAAGACGCAAAAGGTCGCCTGGCAAGTGCCGGTCGGCACCGTTGAAGACACCGGCCCGCTGGGGATCCGCATGCACCTGCCGATCAAGATCGGCCTGCCGACCCTCGGCGGTACCCTCTCCACCCAGGGCGGCCTGATCTTCATCGCCGGCACCCAGGACTTCTACCTGCGCGCCTTCAACAGCGGCAACGGCGATGAAATCTGGAAAGCCCGCCTGCCGGTCGGCAGCCAAGGCGGTCCGATGACCTACGTGTCGCCGAAAACCGGCAAGCAGTACATCGTGGTCACCGCCGGTGGCGCACGTCAGTCCACCGACCGTGGCGACTACGTGATCGCCTACGCCCTGCCATAACCCTCTCCAGGCGCGGTGCCCCCAGCACCGCGCCTTCTGCTTTGGAAGACCCCGCATGACCCCCTCTTCTCATCTTTCCCTTGGGCGCCTGTTGCTCGGCCTGGCCCTGGGTGCCGCCCTGCCTGTGCAAGCGGATGACACCACCCTGACCGGCGACTGGGGCGGCCTGCGCCGTGAGCTCGACGAGCAAGGCGTGCGCTTCACCGGTGACTACAGCGGCGAAACCGCCTACAACGCCCACGGCGGCCAGCATCGTTCGGCGCGCTACTCGCAGAACGTCAAGCTCGGCGTGCAGTTCGACCTGGGCAAGCTCTATGGCTTCAACAAGGGTGACCGCATCCAGCTCACCCTCAACGACCGTCGCGGCAACAGCGCCTCCGAAGACCTGGTGGGCAACCGCCTGCCGATCCAGGAAAACTACGGCGGCCTCTACACGCGCCTCACCGAGCTGAGCTACGAGCGCACGCTGTTCACCCCGGAGCTGAACCTCAAGGTCGGCTACATGGCCATGGGCAACGACCTCGGCGGCCTGGACAGCGGCATCCTGTGCAACTTCATGAATGCCGGCTTCTGCGGCCACCCGCTGAACATGTCCGGCGGGAGCGGCTGGACCAACTACCCCAACGCACGCCTGGGCGCACGGGTCAAATACGACTTCTCGCCTGCCTGGCAACTGCGCGTCGCCGCGTTCAATGTCGACCCGGACAGTAACGGCGACTCCAGCCGCGCCTGGCACCTGAGCCCCAAGCACACGACTGGCACCGTAGTACCCATCGAGCTGGTGTACAAACACGCGGGCAGCCTGCCGGGTGAATACAAACTGGGCTATTACTACGACAGCTCCGACGTGAAACGCATTGGCAGCAACAAGTCGGTCAGCGGTCGCGGTGGTCACTACCTGCTGGTCGACCAGGCGGTGTGGGCGTCCGACTCATCCGCCGGCCGCGTGCTGCATGCCTTCGGCCAATACTCGGCAGCCAGCGAAGCGGCCTCGCCGTTCAGCAAGTGGTACGGCGCGGGCGTAGTGCTCTACAAGCCGTTTGAGGGACGGCCACGCGACACCCTGGCCTTGGGGTATGGGCGTGCCGTACCCAACCCCCGCAGTCGCGACGTGCAGGAACTGGCCGCCTTCAACGCCGGGACCGATTATCCCAACCTGAACAATGCCGAACAATTGATCGAACTCAGCTATGGCTACCAGGCCACGCCGTGGCTCAACCTGCGCCCGGATGTGCAATACATCATCGAGCCAGGAGCGTTCTCCGGCGCGGATATCGACAACGCGCTGGTGGTCGGCCTGCAGGTCAAGGCAGTGTTCTAAGCGCTCAGCCCACTCCCACATTTCATCTCTCGCATTCAGTCTGAATACGAGGCCCTAGGCCGCACCCTGCTGGTACTCCCGTGGCGTACAACCGAACTCACGGCGAAACACCGTATGCAAGTACTGCGCGGAGGTGAAGCCGCAGCTCGACGCAATGTCGGCAATGGCCAGGTCGGGGTCGGCCAGGCCCTTGGCGGCGGCGGCGAGTTTGAAGCGCAGGATCTCGTCATGCACGCTGCAGCCGCGCACTTTGCGAAAGTGCGCTTCCAGGGAGGAACGCGACACGCCGACGTAGGCCGCCACCTGCGCGGTCTTGATGCCCTGGCAGGCGTACTGCCGGATAAACAGCAACGCTTGCATCACATAGGGATTGCCCAAGGGTTGATGCAAGCTGGAGGCCTGCACATTGATCGCATCCGGCGGCACCAGGATCTGCGTCCCGGCGCAGGGTTTGCCGTGCAGCATCTGGTGCAGCAACGCCGCGGCGGTGCGGCCCATGGTTTCGGTGCCCTGGATCACCGAACTCAGCGGCACCCGCGTAAGGGTGCGGGTCAGCGGGTCGTTGTCGATGCCGATCAACGCCACCTCCTCCGGCACGGCGATGCCGGCGGTGAGGCAGGCTTGCAGCAACTGCCGGGCGCGGGCGTCGGTGACGGCGATGATACCGATGGGCTTGGGCAGGCTGTGCAGCCAGGCGATCTGTTGTTCCACCGCGCTGTCCCACAACGGCGCACTGGTGCCCAGGCCGCGATACACCTCGACGTGCAGGCCATCGCGTTGCAGCAGACGGCGAAAGGCTTTTTCGCGCTCCTGGGCCCAGCGATTGGCCTGGGCCTCGGGCAGGCTGAAACAGGCAAACCGCGTCAGGCCCGCTTCGATCAAATGTTCGTAGGCCAGCTTCATCAAGGCGTGGTTATCGGTGGCCACATAAGGAATGCCCTTGGGGTAGGCGCGCGCATCCTCATAAGAGCCCCCCACCGCCACCACCGGCAGCGTGCTCCCGGACAACGCCTCGCCGATCAGCGGGTCGTCGAAGTCGGCGATGATGCCGTCGCCCTGCCAGCGCTCGATGCCTTTGAGGCGACAGAGAAAGTCCTCTTCCAGGAACAAGTCCCAGGACGCGCGGGTGCTGCTCAGGTAGTTGCCGATGCCGGCGATGATGCCGCGGTCGTAGATTTTGCTGCCGTTGAAGAGCAAGGCAATGCGGTGCACGGGCGGTAGGGTTTTCATTGTTGTTGTCCTGGGGCCAGTCGCCACAGACTAGACCCTGCCACTCAAAATCGCACTGTCCTTTGGTGATTTTCATAATCGGCAAGGCCGATGCCGTTGCTAGTATCGAGACACCGCCAAGAACAATAAGGAAAACGCCATGCCGTACTTCCCCGGTGTCGAGAAGGTTCGCTTTGAAGGCCCCAGCAGCGACGCCCCCCTCGCCTTTCGCCATTACGACGCCAACAAGATCATCCTCGGCAAACCCATGCGCGAACACCTGCGCATGGCAGCCTGCTATTGGCACACCTTCGTATGGCCGGGGGCGGATATGTTCGGTGTAGGCACCTTCAAGCGGCCCTGGCAGCGCAGCGGCGACCCGATGGAACTGGCCATCGGCAAGGCCGACGCGGCGTTCGAATTTTTCTCCAAACTGGGCATCGACTACTACAGCTTTCACGACACGGACGTCGCCCCTGAAGGCAGCTCGCTCAAGGAGTACCGCCACCACTTCGCGCAGATGGTCGATCACCTCGAGCGCCATCAGGAACAGACCGGGATCAAGCTGCTCTGGGGCACCGCCAATTGCTTCAGCAACCCGCGCTTTGCCGCCGGCGCCGCGAGTAACCCGGACCCGGAGGTGTTCGCCTACGCCGCCGCCCAGGTGTTCAGCGCCATGAATGCCACCCTGCGGCTCAAGGGCGCCAACTATGTGCTGTGGGGTGGCCGTGAAGGCTATGAAACCCTGCTCAATACCGACCTCAAGCGCGAACGCGAGCAACTCGGGCGCTTCATGCGCATGGTGGTGGAGCACAAGCATAAGATCGGCTTCAAGGGCGACCTGCTGATTGAGCCCAAGCCCCAGGAACCGACCAAGCACCAATACGATTACGACAGCGCCACGGTGTTCGGCTTCCTGCATGAGTACGGGCTGGAGCATGAGATCAAGGTGAACATCGAGGCCAACCACGCCACCCTGGCCGGGCACAGCTTCCATCACGAGATCGCCACGGCCGTGTCCCTGGGTATCTTCGGCAGCATCGACGCCAACCGCGGCGACCCGCAGAACGGCTGGGACACCGACCAGTTCCCCAACAGCGTCGAGGAAATGACCCTGGCCACCTATGAAATCCTCAAGGCCGGCGGGTTCAAGAACGGTGGCTACAATTTCGACTCCAAGGTGCGCCGCCAAAGCCTGGACGATGTGGACCTGTTCCACGGGCATGTCGCGGCCATGGATGTGCTGGCCCTGGCGCTGGAACGTGCGGCGGCGATGGTGCAGAACGACCGCTTGCAGCAGTTCAAGGACCAGCGTTATGCCGGGTGGCAGCAACCGTTGGGCCAGGCAGTGCTGGCCGGAGAGTTCAGCCTGGCATCGCTGGCCGAGCATGCGTTTGCCCATGAACTGAACCCGCAGGCGGTGAGTGGTCGTCAGGAGATGCTTGAAGGCGTCGTGAATCGCTTTATCTACACCTGATAGGGGTAAACACTGGCACGTGTGGTGAGCGGGCGTGCCCCGCGCTGGGGCGCTTAGCGCCCCCCCCTACAGGCGATGTGTTTTTACCTGACACGCTGAGGTGCCTGGTTTTGGGGCTGCTTCGCAGCCCAGCGCGGGGCAAGCCCGCTCACCACAGTAAGCCTACTCACCACAGTTACAGTGTTCGTCTAGAGTCTTCCAACAACAATAAAAGGACGCACCACCATGAAGTCATTCAAACGTACCCTGCTCGCCACTGCCCTGGCCTTGCTCGCCCTGCCGGTCATGGCTGACCCCGCCCACCCGAAGATCGGTTTCTCCATCGACGACCTGCGCCTGGAGCGTTGGTCCCGTGACCGGGATTACTTCGTCGCCGCAGCGGAAAAACTCGACGCCAAGGTCTTCGTCCAATCCGCCGATGCCAACGAGCAAAAGCAGATTTCCCAGATCGAAAACCTGATTTCCCGTGGGGTCGACGTCATTGTGATCGTGCCGTTCAACGCCACCGTGCTCACCAACGCCGTCGCCGAAGCCAAAAAGGCCGGGATCAAAGTGGTGTCCTATGACCGCCTGATCCTCAACGCCGATATCGACGCCTACATCTCCTTCGATAACGAAAAAGTCGGCGAGATGCAGGCCAACGGCGTGCTGCAAGCGGCGCCCAAGGGCAACTACTTCCTGCTGGGCGGCGCGCCCACCGATAACAACGCCAAGGTGCTGCGCGAAGGCCAGATGAAGGTGCTGCAACCGGCCATCGACAAGGGTGATATCAAGATTGTCGGCCAGCAGTGGGTCAAGGAGTGGAACGCCACCGAAGCCTTGAGCATCGTCGAAAACGCCCTGACCCGGAACAACAACAAGATCGACGCCATCGTCGCCTCCAATGACGCCACCGCCGGCGGCGCGATCCAGGCCCTGGCCGCGCAGAAGCTGGCGGGCAAGGTGCCGATCTCCGGCCAGGACGCCGACCTCGCCGCGATCAAACGCGTGATCGATGGCACCCAGACCATGACCGTGTACAAGCCGCTCAAGCTGATCGCCTCGGAGGCGGCCAAGCTCTCGGTGCAACTGGCACGCAACGAGAAGCCGACATACAGCTCGCAATACGACAACGGCAGCAAGAAGGTCGATACCATCCTGCTCACGCCGACGCCGTTGACCAAGGCCAATATCGACCTGTTGGAGAAGGACGGGTTCTACACCAAAGAGCAGCTTGCCGGGCAATGACCGCCATGGCCGACTACTTGCTGCAAATGAACGGCATCGTCAAAAGCTTTGGCGGTGTCAACGCGCTCAACGGCATCGACATCAAGGTACGACCGGGCGAATGCGTCGGCCTGTGCGGCGAGAACGGTGCCGGTAAATCCACCTTGATGAAGGTGCTGTCGGCGGTCTACCCGTATGGCACCTGGGAGGGCGAAATCCTTTGGGACGGCCAACCGCTGAAGGCCCAGTCCATCAGCGAAACCGAGGCGGCCGGCATCGTCATCATCCACCAGGAACTGACCCTGGTGCCGGACCTGTCGGTGGCCGAAAACATCTTCATGGGCCACGAACTGACCTTGCCGGGTGGGCGCATGAACTACCCGGCGATGCTCCACCGTGCCGAAGCCTTGATGCGCGAGCTCAAGGTGCCGGACATGAACGTGGCGTTGCCGGTGTCGCAGTACGGCGGCGGTTACCAGCAATTGGTAGAAATCGCCAAGGCCCTGAATAAACAGGCGCGCCTGTTGATCCTCGACGAGCCCTCCTCGGCGCTGACCCGCTCGGAAATCGACGTGCTGCTGGACATCATCCGCGGCCTCAAAGCCAAGGGCGTGGCCTGCGTGTACATCTCCCACAAGCTCGATGAAGTGGCGGCCGTGTGCGACACCATTGCGGTGATCCGCGACGGCAAGCACATTGCGACCACGGCCATGGCCGACATGGACATTGCGCAGATCATCACCCAAATGGTCGGCCGCGAAATGAGCAACCTCTACCCCACCACGCCCCATGCGGTGGGCGAGGTGATTTTCGAGGCGCGCCACGTCACCTGCTATGACGTCGACAACCCCAAGCGCAAACGCGTGGACGATGTGTCCTTTGTGCTCAAGCGCGGGGAAATCCTCGGCATCGCCGGGCTGGTGGGCGCCGGGCGTACGGAGCTGGTGTCGGCGCTGTTCGGCGCCTACCCCGGCCGCTACAGCGCCGAAGTCTGGCTGGAAGGCCAGGTGATCGACACGCGCACACCGCTCAAATCGATCCGCGCCGGGCTGTGCATGGTGCCCGAAGACCGCAAGCGCCAGGGCATCATTCCCGACTTGGGCGTGGGCCAGAACATCACCCTGGCGGTGCTCGACACTTACGCACATATGACCCGCATCGACGCCGAAGCCGAACTGGGCAGCATCGACCAGCAGATCACGCGCATGCACCTCAAGACCGCCAGTCCATTCCTGCCGATCACCAGCCTGTCCGGCGGCAACCAGCAAAAGGCCGTGCTGGCGAAAATGCTGATGGCCAAGCCCAAGGTGCTGATCCTCGATGAACCCACGCGTGGGGTGGACGTGGGTGCCAAGTATGAGATCTACAAACTGATGGGCGCCCTGGCGGCCGAAGGCGTGTCGATCATCATGGTCTCCTCGGAGCTGGCCGAAGTGCTCGGCGTTTCCAACCGCGTGCTGGTGATCGGCGAAGGCCAGCTGCGGGGCGACTTCATCAACGAAGGGCTCACCCAGGAACAGGTACTCGCCGCGGCGCTCAGCCAACACAATAATAATGACCGGAAGACCGCGTAGATGAATCAGCTCAAACAGCTGTTTACCCGCTACAAAATGCTCGCGCTGGTGATCGCCGTGGCGGTGATCTGGCTGTTTTTCAGTTGGCAGACCGAGGGCGGATTCCTCACGCCGCGCAACCTGTCCAACTTGCTGCGGCAGATGTCGATCACCGGCATCCTGGCGTGCGGCATGGTGCTGGTGATCATCAGCGGCGAGATCGATTTGTCGGTGGGGTCATTGCTCGGATTATTGGGCGGCCTGGCGGCGATCCTGGATGTGGTGTATCACATCCCGCTGCTGGCCAACCTGAGCCTGGTGGCGCTGTGCGGCTTGATGATCGGCCTGGCGAACGGCTACATGACCGCTTACCTGCGGATCCCGTCGTTTATTGTCGGCCTGGGCGGCATGTTGGCGTTTCGCGGGATTCTGCTGGGAATTACCGGCGGCACCACCATCGCGCCGGTGTCGCCGTCACTGGTGTATGTGGGCCAGGGTTATCTGCCGCATTCGGTCGGTATCGGCCTCGGGGTCTTGCTGTTTGCCCTGACCCTGTTCCTGACCTGGAAACAACGGCGCAACCGCGCACTGCATGGCCTGGCCGCTCACTCGCGGGTGCGCGATGGCGTGCGTGTGGCAGTGATCGGCGCGGTGCTGGCCGGGTTCGTCACCACCCTCAACAGCTATGACGGCATCCCGGTACCGGTGCTGCTGTTGCTGGTGCTGCTCGGCGTATTCAGCTACGTCACCAGCCAGACCGTGTTCGGCCGCCGCGTGTACGCGGTGGGCAGCAACATGGAAGCCACACGCCTGTCGGGCATCAACGTGCAGGCGGTGAAACTGTGGATCTTCGGCATCATGGGCGTGATGTGCGCCCTCGCCGGCCTGGTCAACACCGCGCGGCTGGCGGCTGGATCACCGTCGGCGGGGAACATGGGCGAGCTGGATGCCATTGCGGCGTGCTTTATCGGTGGCACCTCGATGCGCGGCGGCTCGGGCACGGTGTATGGCGCGTTGCTCGGGGCGTTGGTGATCACCAGCCTGGATAACGGCATGTCGATGCTGGATGTGGACAGCTACTGGCAGATGATCGTGAAGGGCAGCATCCTGGTGCTGGCGGTGTGGGTGGATGTGAGTACGCGCACGGGCCGGCGCTGAATCCACGCCAACGAACACCACAAATCCCCTGTGGGAGGGGGCTTGCCCCCGATAGCGGCAGATCAGTCAATATCCATTTACCTGACCCACCGCTATCGGGGAGCAAGTGGAATCATCGCACCGCCCCTCCCACATTGATCGCGTTCCATTGTTGGGTTAGTGGCGTTTGGTCATGGTTTGTAAAGGGCCAGCAAGGCAGGTCCCTTTTAATCGCAGGACGTTTCCTAGACAATCCTCGCCGCCTTGTGCCTGTTGGAATCGCTGGCTAGTCTGCGGTCCGTCACTGCTCATCAGTGATCGGGTTTAGTCGCCCGGATTCAGAACAGGCGCACGTCTCCCATGAAGCTTTATGGTGGCTGTGCGCAGGGCGCCCTCGGGCGCGCCGGGTTCCTGTTCTGACCGGTCGACTAACCTGCGTACAGCCGCCACCTTCGTTTAGTCGCAAAGCGTGTCGGCTCCTTGATATTCAGACAGGAAAGACACCATGAACAAAGTCCTACCCGATCCACCCCATGATCCCGCAAAAGGCCGCGCCGCCTTCAACCGCGCCATCGACCACTACCTGCCCACCCACGGCTTCCACTGCGTCAGCGACGACCTGAGTTTCGAAGATGCCCTTCTCTACACCGCCAGTTTGCTCGACAGCGCCTCCGCCACCGCCCTGGACTGCGGCGAGCTGCTGCAAAGCCCCGAGCGGGCGAAAATCCTGGCGGTGTGGCATTTGCTGGAGATTGCCAAGACCACGGTGGATCGCTCCATCGAGTGCCTGAACGGCACCAAAACTCCTGCCTGAACGCGGTTAGAAATGTGGGAGGGGGCTTGCCCCCGATAGCGGCAGATCAGTCAATATCCATTCACCTGACCCAAAGCTATCGGGGAGCAAGTGGAATCATCGCCCCCCCTTCCACAGTTGACTGCATTCCAACGTTGGATCGAGGGGGTCAGTCCTATTCAAACGCCTGTCGATTCTCAGGCGTGATCAACTTGAACGGCACCCAGACCACGGTTGACTCCAGCACCTCGCCGCGTACCAGGCGTAGCGCGGTGTCCACTGCGCCACCGGCCTGGCCGGCGGCATCCTGAAACACGCTGACCGCCATCTTGCCCTCAGCCATCAATTTCAAACCGTCCGGGGTGCCGTCGATGCCGCCGACCCAATAGTCCTTGGCCTGCTTGCCGGCCTTTTCCAGCCCCATGATCGCGCCGATCGCCATTTCATCGTTATTGGCCGCAATGATCGAAAAATCGACGCCCTGCTTGACCCAGTCAATGACAATCGTGGCGGCCTGGCTACGTTCCCAGTTGCCGACTTTTTTCTGTACGACTTTCATATCGGGGTATTTGGCGACGACTTTCTCCACGTCCTCGGTACGCATCAAGGAGGATGCGTTGGCCGGGTCGCCGACCAGGATCACCACGTTGCCCTTGTAACCGGCACGGCGCGCCAGCTCTTCCATCTGCAACGTCCCCGACTCCAGCTCGTTGGAGCCGACAAACGCGGTCTGCGCCGGCCACTTTTCCGGGTTCGGATTGCGGTTGACGAATACCAGCGGAATCTTGGCGTCCGAGGCCAGCTGCATCATCTGCGCCGCACTTTTGCCGTCAACCATCGCGACGATGATCGCATCCACCTTGGCGTTGACCAGGTTGCGGAACTGGCGCATCTGCAAATCGACGCTGTCCTGCCCGTTTTCCATAAAGATGTCGACGTTCATGACGCCGGCCTGTTGTTGCACCCCGTTGCGCAGCAGGGTCTGGAAGTTATCGTCGTACTTTGCCATGCCCACACCCAGCAAGGGCGTGGCGGCCTGGGCGGGGCCCGGAATGAGCAGCGTCGCCCCCAAGGCGAGCATTAACCATGTTTTCATGTTCTGACTCCCGCGGCTCAAACGCTGAAATGATGGAGCAGCTCGCGCTGCACTTTGGCCATGTCCGACAGCTCGTGGCTGCTGATGGCCGACTGCTCGGCGCCCTGTGCCGTCTGCTGGGCCGAATCGTTGATCTGGATGACCATCCGACTGGTTTCCTGCACCGTGGCGCTCTGCTCCTCGGTGGCGGCGGCGATCTGAATATTCATGTCGCGGATACTGTCGACCGAGTCGCTCATCGACAGCAGCAAGTCACCAGCGCCCGAGGCCAGGGACACGCATTGGGTGGACTGCGCCTGGCTCTCGTTCATCACGTGCACCACCGAGTGAATCTTTTCCTGCATGAGCCCGATCATGTCCTGAATTTCGCTGGTCGAGGTCTGGGTACGGCTGGCCAGGGAGCGCACTTCATCGGCCACGACCGCGAAACCGCGTCCCTGCTCGCCGGCACGGGCCGCTTCGATCGCCGCATTCAGGGCGAGCAAGTTGGTCTGTTCGGCAATGGTGCGAATGGCGACAACAATGCCCTCGATATTCTGCCCGTACTTCTGCAACTCATCGGTCACCTGCGTGGCCTTGTTCACCTGGTCGGCCTGCTGGCGGATATTGACGATGGTCTCGGCCACGCGCGCCTGCACCTTGTGCGTCAGCTCACTGGTGTCGTCCACGGCCTGGCGGGTGTCCTGCGCGCGCCGGGCCACCTCTTCCACCGTGCTTTCCATCTGCGTCATGGCCGAGGCGGCCGATTGCAAGCGGTCCTTCTGCTCATCCACCACACGGGTGGTCTGCTCGCTGTTCAAGGCGTTGCTCCCGGCGGTCACGGCCAGCGCATCGGCAGAGCCGATCAATTCACGGAAGGTTTTGCGCAGGGCCGCGGTCAGTTCGTTCAGGTAACCGCCCAACTCACCGAACTCGTCTTTACGGCTGACATCGAAACTGACCCGCATGTCCCCCGCAGTGAGCGTCTTGAGCACTTCGCGAAACGCCGCCAGCGGACGCCGCAAGCTGAAGGCGACCCACGTGCCAATCAACACCGCCGCCAGCACCGCCAGCACACACGCGATCAATAGCAAGCTGCGGCTGGTGCCGATGGTGGCATTGGCAGACTGACTGGCCTGGTTAGCGACCTCCAGGGACTGGCTGCCAAACTCGCCAATCCGGTCCAGGGTGGCTTTCAGCGCTGCCTCAACCGCATTGCGTTGCTGCTGCACCTGCGCGGCCAGTTTCGCTTCCACCTGATAAGCCTGGAACAGGCCGTCAGCGGCGGTCAGGTCAGTCAGCAGGCGATTGACCATGACGCCGGCAATACGCCCGACCCTGGGGTCAATCGCCGTCAGGGCCTGCGCGCGGGTGCTGATCACTTCGTCTTGCAGGTTGAGCACACGCTGTAATTTATCAATGGCGGGCGTCACGGTGTGGGCCGCGAAGCCATCGTAGGATTTGTTGACTTCCAACAGCAGTTTTTCAGCTGCGGCCACCTGTTGCGGTTCGCCGACACTGCGCGCATGCGCGATGTAATCCCGCAAGTAGCTGGTCAGCTGCATCGCCTGCGCACTGCTGTAGCCTTGCAGTTTGCGCGTCAGCGCCAACTGCTGCACATGTTGCATGTGGGACGTCATCAATGCCTGTGCCTGTTCGGCGTAGGCCGCTACCTGTTGGCGCTGCTGCGCCAGATTCGCCCGCAGTGCCTCATGCTCGCCGGTGTAGGCAGCGGTGCTGTCGAGCAACTGATTGAACTGGGCGATGCTCTCGGTAAACGGTCGCTTACCGTCCTCGATCTGCTTGGGGTCGGTGCTGATCTGAATGGCCAGCAAGGCCTGGTTGGCGCGCAGGATATGCACGTAGAGTTCACTGGCGGCCCGGCTCAGAGGTGCCGACTGGCCGGTGATAATGGTCAAGCGACTGCTGATGGACTGCGTGTTCTGATAGCTGATCCCCGCCATGATCAGCAATAACAGCACCAACACCGCAAATCCGCCGATCACACGCTGCAATATGGTCATGGCCACCCCTTTTGATTTTTATTCGTTGACCTGAGCGACGACCAGGCGTGCACCTACGAGTCCGGGATCACTCATGATGCTAGTGCCTGTATCGGCTTGGGGGGCCGGGACTTGAGCATCGAACACAGGCTGCTGGTCAAAAAAAAGTGGGAGGGGGCAAGCCCCCTCCCACCTACCTGATGAAATCAGGCTGGGTTTTGCACTGCGATTACTGGCTCAACACCACATCGCGCATCGCCGGGATGTAGCCGTAGTCATAAGCCTCCTGCACAAACGAACGATCGCCCTTCAACACAATCCTGACCGTCGGCGCTTCGGTGCCGCCGATACGGTAGTCGTCGCCGGTGGTGGGCACGCTGTCGATAAACGACGTCACCAGGCCATTGGGCATCACGCAGTGGGAGTACGTCTGGAAGGGCTGTGACGGCGGATTGCCGAGCACCAGACCGGAGGCATTCATCAGTGTGTAAGGGCCGAACAGCTGATCACTGACGAACCCATAAACGCCATCCGGCCCCGTCACGCCATCCGCATAGGTGAACTTGTGACTGATGGTGAACAAGTAGTACTTGTTGTCCTGGAACACATAGTGCGGCCGTTCGGTCTGGTCGTTCACGCCAACGGCCGTCACCAGCGGCGGCAAAATCTCCCACTCGTCACCGTTGAGGTCTTTGGCCACCGCGATGCCGATACAGCCGACCTGATAACGCGCACCGCCGACATCTTCATGCCCAGGCGGCACCAGGCCAATTTCATTCGGGCCCACTTCGTGCGTCCCGCGCTCGCCGGCAACGTTGCCTTCGAACACCATGTACAACTTGCCATCTTTTGGATCGATAAAGGGGCTGGGATCGCGAAAGTTCCAGGTCGAATTTTGCGCTTCGGTTTGGTAATAGATGCCGTCGGCATCAAACAGCGATTTGACCTGATCAAAGCCCTGCAGGGTAACGCCGGTATCCGACGTAACCACTTGGCCCCTGACTTTGGCAATGGTGGCGCCCGGTGTGACGCAGGTGTAGTAAAGGTCGATATCACCGTTGTTATTCAGCAGGATCGGTGTGCCTGCCCATTCACGCGTGGTCGGCGATACGCCTTCGGCCATGACACGGCCGCCGAAGATCCAGTCCTTGCCGGTGCGCGAGTACCAGTAGCAGATACGCGCATGGCCATGGCGGTCTTCCCAATCGCGCTTGATGTCGTAACGGCCATCGGCGTTGATGAATTGTGGATCATGGGGACGACGGTCGGCAGTCAGGGTGAAGATCACTGACCAGCCATTGACCGATACCACCGTGCCATCCAGTTCACGCAAGGGCATGGTGTCCCAGATAAAGACCGTGTCACTCATGACAGGAAAGTCAGGACTCACTAACGGCTGTGTCGTCGTCGGGTCATTCTCATTAACTTTCAGCGCATCGGCCCGTGTCCAGCGAGTGGGTGTGTGATTCGCGTGTTTCATGATGATGTCCTTTTGCTGACGCTTAAGTGACAAGCGAAGATTAAATAGCACATGACAGCCAACAACTTAAGAGTGGCTGAAAGAGCAAGAGATAGTTGGCTCTGCAAGTGCGAAACAAGGTTTAACATGGAAGCCTGCCTGTCGCAACATGAAGAATTATTTAGATTACAAAGGCCATCACTGTATTTATATCCTTGATATAAATACAGTGGCACCCGTATTAAATGATCGTTAAGTAGAAAGCTAGCTAATCAACTACCAAAGATCAGGGCTACCGACTGGGCGCCGGCATTCTTCTGGGTAAAGTCCTTGGCTTGTGCGGCGGTCTTCAAGGTATAGCCATAGTTGGAAAGGGCCGTCCATTGCGCTTTAGGCGACTTCTGGTTGGTGATCGGCGGGACACTGTTGGTATCGGTGAACGTGCCAGTGCCTTTGTCGTCCAACATGCCTTTATTTTGGCTGCCTTCGCCAAAATAGTTACTTTCAGAAAGGATATTGGCGTTTTGTGCCAGGGTAAAACCGAGGTGGAAGTTATTGATGTAGTTGTTGTACACATGAAAATAACCGTAACGCATCAAACCAGGCGCACGCACTTCCATGTTGTCGAAGCGGTTATGGCACAGCGTCAGGCGCGGGTAACCATTGAACTCCGCTTTATTATCATCCGCCGGGTGGCCGAAGATCAGGCCATACTTGTGGCTGCCAAAGAAGCAGTTGCTGATGGTGGCATAATCGGCCTTTTCACCGATATACAGCAGTTTATCTTCACTGCCGTCAGTGGTGGACCAGCTGTGCCCGACGAAAGAGCAATGGTCAATCCAATACTTGCTGCCGTAGTTCAAGTAGACCTGGATATCGTCATTGGCCTTGATACTTGCCGAATGCTTGAAGATAAGATTCTGCAGAATAATGTTCTGCGACTGCGCCGTTGCACGCAGGTGAATATTCTCCAGGGTGCGGTTCTGGAACGAGCCAATCAGGGTCTTGTTGGCGCCCATGTTGACTTTGGTCAGGCTCGACGCCGAGATATTACTGTTGATCACCAGTACCCGTGGGGTGGTGTCGCCGATATTGGCCTTGAGTTGATCGAGTGTGGTGATACTGACCACAGGGCCGGACCAGCCACCTGTCACTTTTGCCGCTTGGGCGAAACCGATCAAACCGGTGAGTTTGCTTTCTGGATAGGACATGAGTTCCCTCTCTATCAATAAAATGGCTCGGTAAGACGAGCCTGTGCATCAAGTTAATCCGTTAACTTGCACACAGTGTTTGGCAGGACTGAGGTTGCCGGGTGTTGGTCGATCAGCGCTTAAACACTGTGTTTATGTACAGTATTCTTGATTGACTGGATCGTCAACCCTTACGCAGACAAAAATGTGGGAGGGGCTTGCCCCCTCCCACAGTTGCCCTGCTGTGTTCTTTTGGCCGTTACTTGGACACAGGCATCGCAAACTCCGCGCCCTGCTCGATGCTCTCCGACCAGCGCTGCATGATCGATTTCTGCTTGGTGTAGAAGCGCACGCCCTCAGTGCCGTAGGCATGCATGTCGCCAAACAGGCTCTTCTTCCAGCCACCAAACCCGTGCCACGCCATCGGCACCGGAATCGGTACGTTGATGCCGACCATGCCCACTTCGATCCGGCGTGCAAACTCGCGGGCGATGTTGCCGTCGCGGGTGAAGCAGCTGACGCCGTTGCCGAATTCGTGGTCGTTGACCAGCTTGATCGCTTCGCCGAAGTCATTCACGCGCACGCAGGCCAGCACCGGGCCGAAGATTTCTTCGCGGTAGATGCTCATCTCTTTGGTCACATGATCGAACAACGTCGCGCCGAGCCAGAAACCGTTTTCCAGGCCCGCTTCGGTGGGCACGTAGTCACGTCCGTCAAGCAGCAATTGCGCGCCGGCCTGCACGCCTTGTTCGATGTAGCCGCTGATGCGCTCCAGCGCCGCACGGGAAACAATCGGGCCCATCTCGGCTTTCAAATCGCGACCGTCGGTGATGCGCAATTGCTTGGCGCGCTCAGTCAGGGCGGCGATGACTGTGTCACCCACATCGCCCACCAATACCGCCACCGAGATGGCCATACAGCGTTCGCCCGCACTGCCGTAGGCGGCGCCCATCAGGGCGTCGACGGTTTTTTCGATATCGGCGTCGGGCATCACCACCATGTGGTTTTTCGCGCCGCCCAGGCCTTGCACGCGCTTACCGTTGCGTGCGCCGGTCTCGTAGATGTACTGGGCAATCGGCGTGGAGCCGACAAAGCTCACGGCCTTGACGTCCGGGTGTTCGATCAGTGCGTCCACCGATTCCTTGTCGCCCTGCACCACGTTGAACACGCCTTTGGGCAAGCCAGCTTCACGCAGCAGCTCGGCCATGAACAACGACGCGCTCGGGTCGGTCGGGCTTGGCTTGAGGATGAAGGTGTTGCCCGCCGCGATGGCGATTGGGTACATCCACATCGGTACCATCACCGGGAAGTTGAACGGCGTAACACCGGCCACCACGCCCAGCGGCTGGCGCATCGTCCAGTTGTCCATGCCACGGGAGACCTGGTCGGAATGCTCGCCCTTGAGCAGGTTAGGAATGCCGCAGGCAAATTCGAGGATGTCGATGCCACGGTCGACTTCGCCCTGGGCATCGGTGAAGACCTTGCCGTGTTCGGCGACGATGATGCGCGCCAGGTCGTCCTTGCGCTCGCGCAGCAGGTGCAGGTATTCGAACAACACACGGGCGCGGCGGATCGGCGGCGTGTCGGCCCAACCGGCGAAAGCGGCCTGGGCAGCGGCGACCGCCTCGGCAACGGTCTGGCGGCTGGCCAGGGCGACACGGCCGGTTTTTTCGCCGGTGGCCGGATTGTAGACGTCCTGATAGCGATCATCGCGGCTCACGCGCTGATCGTTGATGTAGTGCTCGATTGTCGTTGTCATGGCAGTAGATCCCAGGTGGGTAGCGTTGGGACACACGATAGACTTTCGGTTTGTTCCAAACCAGAGCAGAATCCAGAACTTATTGTCCATAGACGCGAACAATAGACCCATGGAAAAATCCGAGATAGAAGGCCTGTGGACCCATATCCACTGGCTCTCCGTGCTGCAGGAACAAGGCACCTACACCGCCGCTGCCGCGCGCCTTGGCGTGAGCAAGTCGGCCGTCAGCCAGCGTATTTCCGACCTGGAAAAAGCCACCGGCACACGGCTGGTGACGCGAACAACGCGCAGTGTGCGGCTGACCGATGCGGGGCTGTCGTTGACGCGAGAGGTGCGCAGCGCCTATGAACAGATCGCCCGCAGCTTCTCGTCGGTGCGCGACTCGGCCGGGGAGATTCGCGGGCTGGTGCGCCTCACCGCACCCGTGGCGTTCGCCCGTCAGCAACTGGTGCCGCACCTGTCGGAGTTCTTGCAACAGTACCCGCAGGTACGTATTCAACTCGACGTGTCGGACGCCCTGAGTTCATTGGCCGCCGAGGGCTACGACCTGGCCGTGCGCCACGGCTTCCAGGTCCCGGAAACCCATGTGGCCTGGAAACTGTGCGACACCGGCTCGGTGCTGGTCGCCACTCGGGACTACCTGCAACGCCACGGCGAGCCACGCGAGCCCGGTGACTTATCGGCCCACAACTGCCTGTTCTACCCACGCGGCACCGACCAGCCCGCCTGGACCTTCGAACGCGGCAGCAAAAACGTCGAGCGCCTCACCGTGCCCATCGCCGGCAGCTTCGCCACCAATAACAGCGAGGCCTTGCGCGACTCGGCGCTCAACCACCTGGGCATCGCCCTGCTCCCGGACTTCAGCGCCCATGCTGCCCTGGCCAGCGGCACGCTGGTGCAGGTGCTCACCGACTGGACGCTAAAAGGCGCGTTTGCCGATGAGATCTACCTGATCCGCCCTTACTCGCCCCATGTGCCGAAGTCAGTGAGTGCATTGGTCAGCTATTTGAAGGAGAAATTGTCAGGCGGGTTTCGATACACCGGCGGTTAATCACTGCTAGGTGTTGGGGCTGCTTCGCACCCCAGCGCGGGGCAAGCCCGCTCACTACAACAGCTCTAGCTGGGCATGGGGCGGGCGACAGCCTATAAGCACCTGGAGCAACTCAAGGGCTGACCTGCCATTGCGGTTTCGGAAGCGCTTGTGGTGAGCGGGCTTGCCCCGCGCTGGGGTGCGAAGCAGCCCTGATCCAGTCAGCGCATTTTTTCAGACAAACATCACGGCTAGGTTGTGGAGCGGCAGACGATCTACAAGCACCTGAAAGCACTCAAGGACTGACCTCCTATTGAGGTTTCGGAAGCTCTTGTAGTGAGCGGGCTTGCCCCGCGCTGGGGTGCGAAGCGACCCTGATCCAGTCAGCGAATTTTTTCAGGTAAACATCACGCTAGGTGTTGGGGCTGCTTCGCACCCCAGCGCGGGGCAAGCCCGCTCACTACACCCATCACTTTTTTGCACAACGCTCGGGTATTTTTGGGCGTTCTGCTCTGATTTATGCGTGCCTATACTCGGTCCAGCCTCTCGGCCCAGCCGAGGGGCAGTCCCACAACAATAATTAAGGACACCCACCATGACCCAGCCCTTCCTGGCCGCTCGGGATTTCCTGCTCGCTCACCGCACCGACTACGCCACTGCCGTACGGGATTTCCGTTGGCCGCAACTGGGCGAATTCAACTGGGCCCTGGACTATTTCGACGCCATGGCCGAGGGCAATCCGGCCAATGCGCTGTGGATCGTCGAAGAAGACGGCAGCGAGCAGCGTTACAGCTTCCAGCAGTTGGCCGCGCGCGCTAACCAGGTGGCCAACCACCTGCGCGCCCTCGGCGTGCGGCGTGGTGATCGCGTGCTGTTGATGCTCGGCAATGATGTGGCACTGTGGGAAACCATGCTCGCCGCGTTCAAGCTCGGGGCGGTGGTCATCCCCGCCACGGCCCTGCTGAACGCTGATGACCTGCGCGACCGGATCGAGCGCGGGCAGGTGCGTCACTTGGTGGTCGGCGAGGCGCATGTCAGCAAGTTCGCCGGCCTGGCGGACGGTTGCAGCCGCATCTGCGTGGGTTCGGCGCCTGCCGGCTGGGTCGCGCACAGCGCCGCCTTTGCATACCCCGAACACTTCGAGGCCGAAGGCCGCACCCTGGCCACCGACCCGATGCTGCTGTATTTCACCTCCGGCACCACGTCGAAGCCGAAGATGGTGCTGCACAGCCACCAGAGCTACCCGGTGGGGCACCTGTCGACCATGTACTGGATCGGCCTGCAACCGGGCGACCTGCACCTGAATATCTCGTCGCCGGGCTGGGCCAAGCATGCGTGGAGCTGCCTGTTCGCGCCGTGGAATGCCGGCGCGTGCATCTTTATCCATAACGTCGCGCGTTTCAGCGCACCCACCCTGCTCAGCACATTGGAACGCTACGGCGTGACCAGCCTGTGCGCGCCGCCCACGGTGTGGCGCATGTTGATCCAGGAAGACCTGGCCAGCTACAAGCCGCGCCTGAGCCTGCGCGAACTGGTCGGCGCCGGCGAGCCGCTGAACCCGGAAATCATCGAACAGATCCAGCAGGCCTGGGGCTTGCCGCTGCGCGATGGTTTTGGCCAGTCGGAAACCACCGCGCTGGTGGGCAACACCCCTGGCCAGTTGCTCAAGCCCGGTTCCATGGGCCGCCCGTTGCCGGGCTATCAAGTGGCCTTGCTCGATCCCGACGGCAACCCCGGCACTGAGGGCGAAGTCGCCCTGCCCCTGGACGTGCGCCCGCTCGGCCTGATGCTGTGCTACGAAGACAGCCCGGAAAAAACCGCCGAGGTCATGCGTGACGGCTACTACCGCACCGGCGACACCGCGCAAATCGACGCCGACGGCTACATCACCTTCGTGGGCCGCGCGGATGATGTGTTCAAGGCTTCCGACTACCGCATCAGCCCTTTCGAACTGGAGAGCGCGCTGATCGAACACCCGGCGGTGATGGAAGTTGCCGTAGTGCCCAGCCCCGATCCCTTGCGCCTGGCGGTGCCCAAGGCGTTCCTGATATTGGCCCACGACGCCCCCGGCAGCGCCGAACTGGCCCGGCACATCCTGGCCTTCGCCCGTGAGCATTTGGCGCCTTACAAGCGGGTGCGGCGTATCGAGTTCGTCAGTGAACTGCCCAAGACCATCTCCGGCAAGATCCGCCGGGTGGAACTGCGCCAGATGGAGGTGCTGCGCCGCCAGAGCAATACACGCGGCGAGCAGGAACATTTCGAGGAAGATTTTGGCTGAAAAAAAGCCCGGCGACCTCACAAGGCATCGCCGGGCAACGTGAAGCGACCAGCTTCAGAAACGCGGTTTGACGGTCTTCCAATCCGGTTGGTAACGCTGCATCTGTTTCACGTCATCGCGCTGGCGGATGCCGCAACTCAGGTACTGGTCATGCAGCTTGCCCAGTTGATCATGATCAAGTTCAAGGCCCAGCCCGGGCGCGCGGGTGAGCGTCACACAGCCATCGACAATCGGCACTTTGCCGCCCTTGATCACCTCCTCGTCCGGTTCCTGCCAGGGGTAATGGGTGTCGCAGGCGTAATCGAGGTTGGGGACCGACGCGGCCACATGCGCCATCGCCATCAGGCTGATGCCCAAGTGTGAGTTGGAGTGCATCGACACGCCCAGGCCGAAGGTCTGGCACATTTTCGCCAACGCTTGAGTGTCGCGCAGGCCACCCCAGTAGTGATGGTCGGCGAGTACGATCTGCACGCTGTCCTGGGCCACGCTGCGGCGGAACTCGTCAAAGTCGGTGACCACCATATTGGTCGCCAGGGGCAAGCCCGTACGTGTGTGCAGTTCGGCCATGCCCTCCAGGCCTGGGGTCGGGTCTTCGTAATACTGCAGGTCATCGCCGAGCAGTTCAGCCATACGAATCGAGGTCTGCAGCGACCAGTTGCCATTCGGGTCAATGCGCAGCGGCACACCGGGGAAAGCCTTTTTAAGCGCCTTGATGCAGCGCACTTCATGTTCAGGTTCCAGGGCACCGGCTTTAAGCTTGATGCTTTTGAAACCATAGGCTTCGATCATCCGCCTCGCCTGGGCGACGATCTGCTCTTCGTTGAGCGCTTCGCCCCAGCTATCGGGCTTGTAGGGAGAGTCGATGTGTTCGGCGTACTTGAAAAACAAGTAGGCACTGAACGGGATCCGGTCACGGATCGCCCCACCGAGCAAGTCCACCAGCGGCACGTTCAAGGCGTGGGCCTGGAGGTCGAGCAAGGCCACTTCGAACGCCGAATAGGCATTGCTCACCGCCTTGCTGGCATGAGAACCCGGCGCCAGTTCCGCGCCGCTGAGGCTCGCGGGTTTGTGCGCGGCCACCGTGGCCTGGACGATGGCGCGCAGCCCATTGAGATTGAAGGGGTCCAGGCCGATCAGTTGCGGCTGCACCAGCTGCTTGATCGCCAGCGCCGGGGCATCGCCGTAGCTTTCGCCGAGGCCGATGTAGCCGGTGTCGCTCTCGACTTCGATGATCGAGCGCAGTGCGTAGGCTTCGTGGATACCGCTGGCGTTGAGCAACGGTGGGTCGCGAAAGGCGATAGGTGTGACGGTAACGCGGACGATTTTCAAGAGGCGGCTCCCTGTGGGCCTGGACGCAAGGCGTGTGGGTGAGTAGTCGGTGTGGACGTAGGCGGCACTGCGCCGCGCGGTGCGGTACGGGCAAAAAACACCACCACCGCCGCCACCAGCGATGTGGCGGCCAGGCCATACAGCCCGCCTTCGATGGAGCCGGTGGTCTGTTCCAGCAAACCGAAGGTGGTGGGTGCGACGAAGCCGCCCAGGTTGCCGACCGAATTGATCAAGGCAATCACCGCCGCCGCGATCCGCGCATCCAGATAACCCTGGGGGATCGGCCAGAACAAGGCAGAGGCGGCCTTGAAGCCAATCGCGGCAAAACAGATGGCGATAAAGGCAAACACCGGCCCGCCGGTGGTGGACATGAACATGCCGAAGGCGGCGATCACCAGCATCAGCGCAACCCACGCCTGCTGATGTTTCCACTTGCTGGCCAGGGCGGCGAACGCGTACATGGCGACGATGGAAATCAACCACGGAATCGAGTTGAACAGGCCCACCTGGAAGTCGCCCAAATCGCCCATTTTCTTGATCATGCTGGGCAGCCAGAAGGTGGCGCCGTAAATGGTCAGGGCGATGGAAAAGTAGATAAAGCAGAACAGCGCGATCTGTTTGTCCGCCAGCAACTTGAACATCGACGGCCGGGTGACCTGGGACGCTTCACGGGCCTGCTGTTCAAGGTCGATGGCGCTGACCAGCGCCTGTTTTTCTTCGTCGCTGAGCCACTTCGCCTGATGCGGATGGGATTGCAGCCAGAACCACACAAACCCGCAGAGCAGGATGGAAGCAAAGCCCTCAATCAGGAACATCCACTGCCAGCCATGCAGGCTCAAGCCGTTGACGTGCAGCAGCGCCCCCGACACCGGCCCGGAAATCACCGAGGCAATCGCCGAACCACTGAGGAAAATCGCCATCGCCTTGCCACGCTCGGCCGCCGGCAGCCACTGGGTGAAGTAGTAGATGATGCCGGGGAAAAACCCGGCTTCGGCAGCGCCAAGGACAAAGCGCAGGATATAGAAACTGGTTTCACCTTTGACGAAGGCCATGGCCATCGCGGCCGCGCCCCAGGTGAACATGATGCGCGTCAGCCAGGCCCGTGCGCCGTAGCGCTGCAACAGCAGGTTGGAGGGCACTTCGAAGATCGCGTAGCCAATGAAGAACAACCCGGCACCCAGGCCATAGGCTGCCGCGCCAATGCCGAGGTCGGTCTCCAAATGGCTGCGCACAAAGCCGATATTGACCCGGTCGATGTAGTTGACGATGAACATCACCACAAACAACGGCAAGACATGACGCTTGACCTTGGCGGCCGCGCGGGCGAGCACGCTAGGGTCTGGCGGATTCTGGAGGGTATCCAAGGGCAACTCCCACTCATTATTGTTTTAGGGACGCTTGAAGCATGGACGCCAGAGATTGTTCCCGTCTAATCTAACTTGGCATTCGATTGATACCAGGATTAGATCAATGTTCGAGCTGACTCAACTGCGCTGCTTCACCACCGTGGCCACCGAGCTGAATTTTCGGCGCGCGGCCGAACGCCTGAACATGACCCAGCCGCCCCTCAGCCGGCAGATCCAATTGCTCGAGCATCACTTGGGGGTCGAGTTGTTTACCCGCACCACTCGCAGCGTGGCACTCACCGCCGCCGGCCGGGCGTTTTTCATCGAGGCGCAGAACCTGCTGGAGCGCGCCCAGCAAGCGGCCGTCACCGCGCGCCGCTTCGCCGAGGGCGATATCGGTACGGTGAACATCAGCTTCGTCGGCAGTGCGGTGTATGAGTTTTTGCCCAGGGTCATCGCCGAGGCGCGGCTCAAGCAGCCCCACGTCAAGATCGACCTGGCGGAAATGAACACCTACCAGCAATACGAAGCCCTGCGCGCCCGCCGCATCGACCTGGGTATCGTGCGCGCGCCGTTGCTGGAGCCGGGGTATGCCACCGAATGCCTGGTGCGCGAACCCTTCGTGCTGGCGGTGCCGAGCAGCCACCGGCTGGCCAATACCGAGACGGTCAGCGTGCACGACCTGGACGCCCAGCCCTTCCTGATGTACGCCCACTCCGCCTACCCGCCGTTCAACGAACTGCTGACCGGCCTGTTGCGCTCGGCCCGCGTTGCACCGGAGTACGTGCAGTGGCTGGGCTCATCCCTGACCATCCTGGCATTGGTCAACGCCGGCATGGGCCTGGCGCTGGTGCCGCGTTGCGCCAGCAGCGTGGTGTTCAAGAACGTGGTGTTCCGCGATATAGACCTGGGCGAAGGAGCACAGAGCGAGCTGCACTTGATCTGGCGCGAGAACAATGACAACCCGGCGTTCGCGATGTTGCTGGACGGGATTCGCAACGCCGTGCGCGACGGCTGGGCAGACTGACTGCGCACGCCCGACGCCCCGGTGCTGCACGCGTCGGGCAAGGGCCGTCACCGGGTCAACGTCACGCGCGGCAGACAGGTCAACGCGGCGGCGGCTGCACGGCCTCAAACACCAACCCATGGCTGTCACTCACCTGCCATGGGTTGGCAGACCCAGTCTGGCTGAATACCACGTGGTCGAAGCGCGAGTCTTTCAACCCGTCAATGCGCGCCTTGGCCGCGCCACTGAACCGCACGCGCTCGAACACCAGGCCCTGATGATAGGCATTGTGCTGGGCGTCGCCCTTGACTTCGATCGCAGCGCCCTGGGCATTCTCGACGCTGACATCACTGACGCGGATGTCCTTGAACTGCCCTGCCACCGTCGAGCGTTGGTAGTCGAGCTTGGCGTTCGGGTCGTTGTAATCCAGGGTAAAAATGAACGCCTGCTTGACGGTGTTGCGGATCGCCGAGTCGCGGAATGTCACGTTGCGCGCGCCGCCGCCCATGAAGTTGGTGCTCTTCATGCGCAACCCGGCATCGGTGCCGTCGGACACGTTGTCTTCGGCCAGGATGTTCTGGATCCAGGCGCCGGTGTGGCTGCCGGCAACCACCATGCCATGGCCCTTACGGAAGTAGTTATTGAAGATCCACGCATCCTCCTGCGGCCGTTGGTGCACCGCGTCGGCCCCGGTGCCGGCGGCAAAATTGACGCAGTCATCGCCGGTGTCGAAGAAGTTATTGAACACCATCGCGCCCTTGCTGTTGGCGAACTCGATGCCGTCACCGTTGTTGGCGTCATACGTGGTGTGAGTGGTGTTGGCCAGCACCACGTTTTCGGTCTCCAGGTTCATGATGCCGTGGAACGCTGGGTTCAATACGGTAAAGCCACCGTAAAACACGTTTTTCACGTTGCGCAGGGTGATCAGCGAAGAGCGCATCTGCCCGTAGGCGTCCTTGACGTTCATGCCCCGCGCCACCGCTTGCTCCACTTGAGCCTTGGCCAGCAGGCCATCCTGCAGGTAGCGCGTGTTGTCGCTGGGCACATAGAACGGCAGGGTTTGCCCGCGTTCGTCGCGTACATCGGCGTTGCGCTTCCAGCCGTTGCCGTCGAGGGTGCCCTTGCCGACGATACGGATGTTCTCGAACGTTTGGTGCTGACGCGGATCGCGCGGCAGTGCGTTGATCAGCGAGGCCGGACGCACGGTGCTGGAATACGGGTATTGGATGTACCCCGCGAGCGGGTAATCCTCGGCGCGCTCGGAACCCAGCAGGGTCGCGCCGTCGGCGATCTCCAGGGTCATGTTGCTCTTGAGGTAGAGCGCCCCGCTTTTGTAGGTGCCTTTGGGCAGCAACACTTTGCCGCCCACCGTGCAGGCATCAATAGCGCGCTGGATCGCCAGGGTGTCGAGATGAATACCGTCGCCCTTGGCGCCATAGTGCTTCACGTCGAACACCACCGGGACCGGCGTGGTGCGTTGCAGCACGGCGGCACTGTCGGCCGATTCCTTGCCGCTGCTGTCGACCGAGCGCACGGTAAACCGGTACGGGGTGTCCGGCTTCAGGCCTTGGGCGGTGTAACTGTGAATGCCGATGCGATGGTGAAAGTTCGCCCGGTCCTGTTGGTAGAAATGGTCAATGTAGGGTTTGGCCGGCGACACCTGGTCGTTGTTGGCGTTGGCGCTGCCCAGTAAGGCGCCGTTGGCGTAGACCCGGTAGTCCTTGATGCCGTCGTGCGCGAGGGGTTTTTCCCAGACCAGGATGATCTGCTGGTCGTCATAAGCCAAGGTCGGCACTTGCAGCTTGGACGGTGCCTGCAGCGCCCATGACAGCGGACTGCAACCGAGGGCCGCGATGGCCAGCAGCCAACGGGTCGAGGTTTTTTGCGAGGGTTGATGCGGCATGTTGTTCTCCTTGTTTTTGCCGGTTATCACACCGAGGGCGTTAAGCCTGCCGCCCGGCTTCTTCGAGGTATTGACTGCGATTGACGAAGGTCTCTCGAGGCATTTCCCGCACATCCATGGACAGCGCTTCAACCTGCGGCAGCACTTCGATCAGGGCGCCCAGTGTCGCCGAAGCGAGGCTGCGTTGCTGCTCGGCGCTGCGCCCGGCGAACAGGTACAGCGCCACATGCACGAAGTCATCTTGCGTCGCGCCGCAGCGGTAATGGGTGAAGCCGTTGAGTCGCACTTTGATGTCGCCCGGCTTGAATAGGCCGAAGCTGTCGAGGGCATCGTGCACGGTGGCCAATAGAGCTTGTTCGCCGATGCGCTGGGCCAGGGTGGCAGGGCAATCGATGATGCAATGGGGCATGGTGGATCCTCATGGTGGACTGTGGAAGCCGTCGAGCTTCAGCGATGCAAGCGGGGCTCGACAGCGCCCACAGTTGAGCCTCGCAGTGGCTTTACTGGGCGCCGAGGGCCTTGATCAGCACGTCGAGTTGCTCCACTTCTTCAGGCAACAGGTCGGTCAGCGGCGCGCGCACCGGGCCGGCGTCGTGGCCGACCAGGCGTGCGCCGGCCTTGACGATGCTCACGCCGTAGCCTTCACAGCGGTTACGGATGGCCAGGTACGGCAGGAAGAAATCATCGATCAAGCGCCCCACCGTGGCGTGATCGTCGGCAGCGACGGCGTGGTAGAAATCCATGGCGGTTTTCGGGATGAAGTTGAACACCGCCGAGGAGTACACCGGCACGCCGAGGGCCTTGTAGGCCGCCGCGTAGACTTCGGCGGTCGGCAGCCCACCGAGGTAGGTCAGGCGATCACCCAGGCGGCGACGGATCGACACCATCGACTCGACCTCGCCAATACCATCCTTGAAGCCGATCAGGTTAGGGCAGCGCTCGGCCAATTGCTCCAGGCTGTCGGCGTTGAGGCGGCACAGGTTGCGGTTGTACACCACCACGCCGAAATCCACCGAGTTGCACACCTGCTCAACGTGGGCCACCAAGCCTTTCTGGCTGGCTTCGGTCAGGTAGTGGGGCATCAGCAGAATCCCGGCGGCGCCCAGGCGCTCAGCTTCCTGGGCATAGGCGATGGCCTGGCGGGTCGGGCCCCCTGCCCCGGCAAGGATCGGCACCTGGCCTTTGCAGGTGTCGACGGCCGTCTTGATGATCTGTGTGTATTCCTTGGCTTCCAGGGAGAAAAATTCCCCGGTGCCGCCGGCGGCGAACAGCGCGCTGGCGCCGTACGGCGCCAGCCATTCCAGGCGGCGGGCATAGGTGTCGGCGCGGAAGTCACCGGCCGCGTCAAAGTCAGTAACAGGGAACGACAGCAAGCCGGAAGACAGGACTGTTTTTAGTTCTTGTGGCGTCATGGTTCGCAAACCTCAGATCGAAAATGAAGGGATACCTTAAGAGGTACGTCATCGTACAACTATATAAATACTTAAGCCAACGAGATATTTCACCTAACGGTAATTTGCGGAAATCATCAATAAAACATGACAATTACTGCCGGACGCACAGGAGTACGCCCAGCAACTCAATGATCATGTTGTACGATGACTTTGCCTTATTAGCTGGCTTGACGCCGCTCGGACGCCTGACTGAAGTCTCGACTGGCCTGCACCAGCATCCGCGTATAGTCGTGTGCCGCCAGGTCCTGGCTCAGGCCCTGACTGTCGAGGAGTTCGACAATCCGCCCCTGCTGCATCACCGCTACGCGGTCGCACAGGTGCGTCACCACCCCCAGGTCGTGCGTCACCATCAGGTAGGTCAGCTTCTCCTGCGCGCGCAGGTCGGTGAGCAGGTTGAGGATTTCGGCTTGCACGGAAACGTCCAAGGCCGAGGTAGGCTCATCCAGCAACAACACGCGAGGCTCAAGGATCAGCGCCCTGGCGATGGCCACGCGCTGACGCTGGCCGCCGGACAATTGATGCGGGTAACGGAAGCGGAAGCTGTCATTCAGGCCGACCTTGCGCAGGATCTCGTCGATCCGGTCGTCCTTGTCCCCTACCCCATGGATAATCAACGGCTCACGCAAGGCGGTATCGATAGTGTGCCGCGGGTGCAAGGAGCCGTAGGGGTCCTGGAAGACCATCTGCACTTTGCGAAAATGCGCCTTGGGAATCTTGTGTTGCAGCGGTGCGCCGGCAATGCTCAGCTCACCGCTCCACTGCCGGTATTGCCCGGCCAGGCAGCGCAGCACGGTGGTCTTGCCCGAACCGGACTCCCCCACCAGGCCAAAGGATTCGCCGTCGGCAACACTGAGGCTGACATCGTGCAGCACGTGATTGAGACTCGCGCCGGTGCCGAAACTCAGGTTGAGCGCGTGGGCTTGGATCATGGGCATGGTCAGGTTCCTCAGTGGGTCAGCCAAAGCGGGTCGCGCTGGAGCACCGGCAGGTGCACGCGGCGGTTGTCCATGCTTGGCAATGCGGCCAGCAGGCCACGGGTGTAGGGATGTTCGGCGTATTGCAGGTCGCACGCCGCCAGGGATTCCACCACGCGTCCGGCGTACATCACCAGCACGCGGTCGCAGTAGTTGCGGACCAGGTTGAGGTCGTGGCTGACGAAGATCAGGCCCATCTGCTGCTGCTCCACCAACTCCTCCAGCACGCTGAGCACTTGCTGGCGCACCGAGACGTCGAGGGCCGAGGTGGGTTCATCGGCAATGATCACCTCCGGGCGGGTGATGACCATCATCGCGATCATGATGCGCTGCCCCATGCCGCCCGAGACTTCGTGGGGGTACAGGTTGTAGACCCGCTTCGGATCGCGGATATGCACCTGTTCCAGCATCTGCATGACCCGCTCACGGGCCTCGCTGCGGCTGGCCTTGTGGTGGGCCAGGTAGGCTTCGGCGATCTGGTCGCCCACCTTGACCACCGGGTTCAACGAATACTTGGGGTCTTGCATGATCATCGAAATGCGCTGGCCGCGGATCTTCTGCATGGCTTTTTCGCTGGCCGAGAGCAGGTCGACCTCACCAAACGCCATGGCCTTGGCGCTGATCCTCGCGCTCGGCGGGTGCAGCTTGAGCAGGCTGCGGCCGACCGTGGATTTGCCCGAACCGGACTCGCCGACGATCGCCAGCTTTTCGCGGCCCAGGGCAAACGATACATCGCGCACGGCATGGGTTTCTTTCTGGCCGTTGAAGAAGCGCACGTTGAGCCCTTCGACGTTCAATTTGATGGCGGACATAGGTGTGGCTCCGTTATTCGCTACGCGGATCAAGAATGTCCCGCAGGCCGTCGCCCAACAGGTTGAATGCCAGGCTGACCAACATGATTGCCGCCCCCGGCACGGCGACCAGCCACCAGCACTCGAGCATGTAGCGGCGCCCGGTGGAAATCATCGCGCCCCACTCGGGCAGCGGCGCCTGCGCGCCCAGGCCGAGGAAGCCCAGGGCTGCCGCCGTGAGGATGATCCCGGCCATGTTCATGGTCAGGCGGATGATCACCGACGACAGGCACATCGGCACGATATGGCGCAGGATAATCCGCGCCGGCGACGCTCCTTGCAGCTCCACGGCCACAACGAAATCGGCATTGCGCAGCGACAGGGTTTCCGCCCGCGCCAGGCGTGCGATGGGCGGCCAGGAGGTCAACGCAATCGCCACCACGGCGTGTTCCAGGCCAGGGCCGAGAGCGGCGATAAACGCCAGGGCCAACACCAGGCTGGGGAAGGAAATGAAGATGTCGGTCAGGCGCATGAACACCGTATCCACGGCGCCGCCGAAGTACCCCGACACGGTGCCGATAAACAGGCCGATGGGGCCGACGATCACCGTTACCAACGCAATGATGTACAAGGTGATGCGCGAGCCGTAGACCAGCCGGCTGAAAATGTCCCGGCCATATTCATCGGTGCCGAACCAATGTGCTGCGCCCGGCGCCTGCAAGGCGTTGGCGAGGTTCTGCGCGACCGGATCATGCGTAGCGATCCACGGCGCGAACGCCGCCACCACGATCAGCAGCAACGCCACCAGCAGGCCGGCCAGGGTCATGGGGTTACGCAACAGGTGGCGCAAAATCCGCACGCCGCTCTTGCACAAGGCATCGAAGCTGGAGCCGGGCGTACGCTCGGCCCGCCGCTTCAGGGTGGAATCAATCGAAGACAGGTTGGCATTCATCAGCATGTTCTCTGTGTGAATTCAGGAGTGCCGGGCGTACCCGGCCCGACTCAGCGCGCCTTGTAGACACCCAGGTAGCGGGTGGCCTCGGCGTCGTCACCGCTGAAGCCCTTGACATCGGCGGCGCTGACCACGGTGTCGGTCATTTGCGAGATCATCAGGATCGGCCCGACCTGTTGGTCATAGAGGGTCTGCGCCTGGTGATACAGGCTGATGCGCTGCGCCGCGTCACGCGTCACGCCGGCCTTGTCGATCAGGCTGTTGAGCGGCGGGCTGAAGAACGAGGCGCGCCAGCCCTGGAAGTTGGGCAAACCGGCGTCGTCACTGTTGTTGGGGTTATAGGCGAACGTGCGCAGGCTGAAATACGGATGGGGATAACGCTCAGCCCCACGCGCCACAATGATCTCGAAATTGCGCGCCCGCATCGCGCCGTAGACCTGGTTGCCGGTGCCGGTGACGATGCTCGCCTTGATCCCGCCTTCGGCCAATGTCGCTTGCAGGCGCGCGGCGATATCAATGAACGGCGGCTCCGACAGCGTGCGGATAGTGGTTGTGAACCCCTCGGGATACCCCGCCTCGGCAAGCAGCTTTTTCGCCTTCGGCACATCCATGTGATAGCCCGGATCCGGCAAACGCGCCGCCAACCCCAACTGCATCGGCTGCTGATTGAGCGTGCCGTAATACGGCATCACCTGCTCATCCAGGCCCTTGTAGTCGATCAAGTTGCGCACTGCTTCACGCACCTGGGCCTTGGCGAACTCGGGTTGCTTCATGCTCATGGCGACGTAGTACATCGTGCCGCGCGGCAATGACTGCACCTGGATCTTGTCCGAGCCGTCGATGGCGCGAATGTCCGGTGCGGCCATGCCATACGCCAGGTCGAGGTCGCCGCGCTCAAGCATCAGGCGCAGCGACTGGGACTCGGTCATATGCCGCACCACCACGCGCTTGAGCTTGGCCGCGCCGCCCCAGTAGCCGTCGAACCGGGTCAGCAACAGCGAGTCGTTGGCGTTCCATTTGGTCAGCACGAAGGGGCCGCTGCCCGCCTCATTGGTCACCAGCCAACCGGCCCCCAGGTCACCGTTTTTCTCGTGGGCCAGGGCGGTCTTGCGGTCCACCACCACGGCGCTCGGCGAGATGGCCAGCGAGTCCACCAGCAGCAGCGGGTCCATGGTCTGCGGCAGGTCGATGACCAGCGTGTGGGCATCCGTGGCGCGGATCAGCGACTGAATATTCTCGACGCTGTAGCCGTAGGCTTTCCAGGTGGTGGCCAGGCCGAAATTGAGTTTCATCACCCGGTACAGCGACCAGGCCACATCCTCGGCGGTCAGCGGGTTGCCGGAGTGGAACTTCACGTCCTGGCGCAGATGAAAGGTCACTTGCTTGCCGTCTTCGCTGATGTCCCAGCGTTCGGCCAGTTGCGGCAGGTGCTTTTCCGGGTTGCCCTGGTCGCGCTTGATCAGTGTGTCGTAGAGATTGGCGTTGACCCCGGAAGCGTCGAGGCCGGGCGCGTTGGCCGGGTCGATGGAGAACAGGTTGACCATGCTCATGCCCACGATCAGTTGATCGGCCGGGGTCTTGGCCTGGGCCAGCGTCATCGGGCCCAGCGCCAGTGCGGCCGCCAGCAGGCTCAGGCGCAGTGTTGAAAATGCAGTCGTCATTGAAAGAATCCTTCTTTTTATAGTTTTATCGGTACTGCGAAGCGCTTAACGGGTGCGCGGGTCGAACACCTTGTAGAGGGCATCGCTGATCAGGTTGAGCGCGACAAAGATCAAGCCGATCACCAGCACGCACCCCATCACCGCGTTCATGTCCCCCAGCATCAGGCTACTGGTGAGGTACTGGCCAAAACCGGGCCAGGCAAACACGGTCTCGATCAGCACGGCGCCTTCGAGCAGCGAGCCGTAGGCCAGGGCCACCACCGTCAGCAATTGCACGAGGATGTTGCGAAAAGCGTGGCCCCACACCACCTGGCGCCGGGACAAGCCTTTGACGCGAGCGGTGATGATGTACTCCTGGGACAGCTGCTCCAGCATGAAGCTGCGGGTCATGCGGCTGATGTAGGCGACCGAATTCAGCCCAAGGATCAGCGCCGGCAGCACGATATGGCGCAAGGCACTGGTAAAGGCCTCCCAGTCGCGGGCGAGCGCCGTGTCGATCAGCAACAGCCCGGTCACGTCGGGCACCATGCCGTCGTACGCCAGGTCGATGCGCCCTGCCCCGCCGGCCCAACCGAGCCAGGCGTAGAACACCAACAAGCCCATCATGCCCAGCCAGAAAATCGGCGTGGAATAGCCGAACAAGGTGATGACCCGCGCCACGTGATCGCCCATGCGCCCCTGGTTACTGGCGGCACACACGCCCAGCGGCAGGCCGATGACGATGCCGAACAGGATCGCCAGGGTCGCCAGTTCGATGGTCGCGGGGAACACCCGGCGGATGTCATCCAGTACCGGGTGGCCGGTCAACAGTGCGTTGCCGAAGTTACCGTGCAACAGGTCGTTGAGGTACAGGCCGAACTGAGTCCAGATCGGCTTATCCAGCCCCATGGCCCGGTACACCTGGTCGTAGGTGGAGCTGTCGGCGTCTGGCCCGACCACGGCCAGCACGGGGTCGAGCGGCATGACCCTGCCGATGATGAACGTCAGCGCCAGCAGGCCGAGCAAGGTCACCAGGACCGTACCGGCACGCCGGGCTGTGTTGGACGCGCGAGCGCCCATTACCGAGGCAGTCATAACAAACATGGGAAGCTCCTGTGCAGTCGGCATCCGAGGATGCGCGGCCTTAGCGCGTCTTGTAGACGTCCTTGTAGCGGGTAGTGGCGGCCGTGTGCCCCTGGAAATCCGTCACGTCGCTGTAGACCAGCACGGTGTCGGTCATCTGGGATACCGGCAGGATCGCGCCCACTTGCTCGTCGAGCAGTTGCTGGACCTGCCGGTACTGGGCCAGTTGCTTGGCGCCATCGGGCTCGACCTCGGCACGTTCGATCAACTGGTTCAACTCGGGGCTGTAGAACGAGGTGCGCCAGCCTTGGAAGTTGCTCAGTTTGGCTTCGTCACGGTTGTCCGGGTTGTACACCAGGGTACGCAAGCTGGAATGCGGGTGGCGCTCGGCCCCGCCGCCGCCGCGGCCGACGATGATGTCGAAGCTGCGCTCACGCATCGCGCCGTAGATCTGGTTGCCGGTGCCGGTGATGATGCTGGCTTCGATCCCGGCCTGGGCCAGGGTCGATTGCAGGTTGGAAGCGATATTGATGAACGGCGGCTCGGCCAGCACGCGAATGGTGGTCTTGAAACCGTTGGGGTAGCCGGCCTGCGCCAGGAGCGCCTTGGCTTCCTCGACGTTCAGGCGATAGCCCGGGTCCGGCAGGCGCGCGGCCAGGCCCAGCGGCAGTGGGCGCTGGTTGATCAGGCCGTAGTGCGGCATCACCGTCTGGTTGATGCCCTGGTAATCGATCAGCGAACGCACGGCTTTGCGCACGCGGGCGTCGGCGAACATCGGCTGCTTCACGCTCAACGCCACGTAATACAAGGTGCCGCGCTGCAGGGTCTGGGTGCGTACCTTGGGGTTACCCTGCAAGGCCTGGATATCGGGTGCGGACATGCCTTTGGCGATGTCCAGGTCGCCGCGCTCGATCATCAGGCGCAACGACTGGGACTCGGTCATGTTGCGCATGACGATCCGCTTGAGTTTGGCCGGGCCACCCCAGTAGCCGTCGAAACGGGTCATCAGGATCACGTCGTTGGCGCGCCAGTCGTTGAGCACGAACGCGCCGCTGCCGGCCGCGTGGGTGACCAGCCAGGCGGCGCCCATGTCGTTGTTTTTCTGGTGTTCGAGCACGGTTTTACGGTCGAGGATAAACGCACTGGGCGATGTCGCCAGGGTGTTAAGCACCAGTTGTGGGTCGGTCGGGCGTGGCAGTTCGATCACGAAGGTGTTGGGATCGGTGGCGCGCATGTAGCGCTCGACATTGTCGGCGCTGAAGCCATAGGCCTTCCAGGTGGAAGCCAGCGCCAGGTTCAGCTTGAGCACCCGCTGCAATGACCAAGCGACATCATCGGCACTCAGCGGGTTGCCGGATTGGAATTTCACATCGGTGCGCAGGTTAAAGGTGAGGGTCTTGCGGTCATCGCTGACCTGCCAACGCTCGGCCAGTGCCGGCACCAATTGGTCGGGCCTGGCCACGTCCTGCACCAGCAACATGTCATAGAGATTGGCATTGATCTCCGACACATCCAGCCCGGTGGCCGCGGCCGGATCCAGCGACAGCAGATTGATCATGCTCATGCCGACGATCAACTGATCAGCCGGGGTCTTGGCCTGCACCACAGGGACTGCGCCAACCACCAGGGCCGCCGCCAGCACCCGCGCCCACAGCGAAGGAAGAATGCTCATAGTAAAACGCCTTTCTTATATTTATAGGGCTCGTGGGTGTCCCGGCCGCGGCCGGGAGACCTCAGTTCACATCAAAAGCGGTTAAGCGTGTTGGCCTCGACAAATTCGAAATCGATGTCTTCGCCCAGGCCCGGCAAATCGGACAGGTGCACAAACCCATCGCTGTCCATCGGGTCGACCAGGCGCTTGAGGTAGGCCGGTACTTCGTCGTAATCCAAATACGGGTGCAGCAACCCACGCTCGTACCAGGTGCAGTTTTTGATCGCACCGACCACGGCCAGGTTGGCCGCGCCATTGCCGTGAATTTCACAATCCATCCCGAACGATTCGGCCATGTGCGCCACCTTCAGGCACGGGCCGATACCGCCGACGCCGGCGACCCCGGCACGCAGGATGTCGCACACATCATTCTTCACCCAGCTGGCGCGACTCAAGTGTTTGCCGGCCAGGGTTTCCGGGCCCAGTACCGGGATGTCCAACTGGCCCGCCAACCAGGCATAGGATTCGGCGGAGTCTTCCATCATCGGTTCTTCGAACCAGGCGAAATCGAGCTTCTGCAGCTCGCGGCCGATATACAGGGCGTCGGTTCGGTTGTACCAGTGATAGCCGTCGAGCATCAGCGCGATGTCCGGACCCACCGCCTCGCGCACCGCCGCGCAGGCTTTGACGTCAATGCGCGGGCTCGGGGCAAAGGACACAGGCGGCATCCAGGTGTGCAACTTGATCGCCTTATAACCGCGCTTGACCAGGGTCTCGGCAAACCGCCCATAGTCGTCGGGCGTGGCCAGGCCGCCGGGCAATTCATCCCCGCACATGGTCGAGCCGTAGGCTGGAACCTTGTCACGAAAACCGCCGATCAGCTTGTGCACCGGCACGCCCAGCTTGCGCCCGGCCCAGTCCCACAAGGCCTGCTCCACCAAGGCCAGCGCGCGGTCGGTCAACTGGCTGGCACTGCCGCGCTGCCAGTGTGCGAGGTCGTGCCAGATTTTTTCTCGATCAAAAGCGTTCTGCCCGACCAGCACCTTGCGCACAAACCCATCGAGCACATAAGGGCGGATCAATTCCGGCGGCCCGAACGCGTAACCCTCGGTACCCTCCTCGGTCTGGATACGCAACAGGGCCATCTTGGCCTGGGCGACTTCGCCGGGATGGGCGTGGCCGGCACTGTCTACTGCGCGGCGAGTCGGGTAGGAAAACACCTGGACGTTGACTGCGGTAATTCTCATGGACGTCTTTAGCCTTCTTATTGAATTTGTGACAGGAGCGTCGCCTGCTGAGAATGATCATAGGTCATCGTACAACATTTGAAAAGCCAACCACTCCGCGCCGCAAATCTCACTAAAACCCCCGAAACCCCTCGCTTTTAAAGACAACTCAAAATAACAAGACACGAGAATAACCCAGTATTCATTGCGCATATTTGTAACCAAGTGTTTCAAAACGACCGATAACACGTAGACCACTGCATAGTCATACGATAACGTATGTCGGCGCGCAAAACGTAACAGGTTCGTAACAACTGCCGGCGTCAGGCCGGTAGAACATTCCAACAAAAACAATAAAAGAAGACCGTATGAACACCACCCTACGCACGCTTTTGACTGTCACTGCGCTCGGCCTGCCCTTCTGTGTCAACGCCGACTCCGCCAACATCAACTACCGCCATCAGTTCACCGAAGACGACAGCGCCCACGCTGACCGGATCAAACTCGGCTACCGCATGGACAGCGGCCTGGGATTCGAGGGGGAGTTGAAATACCGCACGGCCGGCGATCGTGAAGACGTCGCCTACGACAACATGATCAACAACGGCCACGAGTTCACGGTGAGCTACAACTACAAGCTCAGCCCGCAATCGACCCTGACCCCGGCGTTCCAGATGGACAGTTCGAAGGACTCGACAACCTACAAGGTCGGCCTCAAGTACAACTACAAGATCAACGACGCGTTCTACGTCGCCACGCGCTATCGACTGGACGCAAAGAAGCTCGACCGCGACCAGATCAACGAGGACATGCCGGATCGCGCCAAGGACAACCAGCACACCAATCGCTTCGAAGGCTGGCTGGGCTATACCCCGGCCAGCAAGTGGGCCTTTGAATACCAGTACATCTATTTCAAGACCGACTACATCCGCTACGACAACAAGAAGAGCGATTACGAACAGAACATGATCGTCAAATACAAACTGACTAAAGAGTGGGCCCCGTTCATGGAAATCGGGGACGTGAAGGTCAACGCCACCAGCGAAGACCGCCAGGCCCGCTGGCGCCTGGGGGTGCAGTACAACTTCATGTAACGCTTATTGGCACTGCAGTCGCGAGTTCGCTGTGGCGGGCTCGCGCCTACACCTCGACAAGGAAGATTCAACGTGACCACAACCAAACCCTTCAACCGCATTCTGTTGACCGGCGCCGCCGGCGGCCTGGGGCAAATCCTGCGGGAAACCCTGCAAGCCCACGCGCATATCGTGCGCGCCTCCGACATCAGCCTCCTGACGCCCAGCGCCGGCGCCCATGACGAAGTCGTGCAGTGCGACCTGGCCGACAAAAAGGCCGTGCACGCCCTGCTCAAGGACGTGGATGCCATCGTGCATATGGGTGGAATTTCCGTTGAGCGGGCGTTCGAAGCGATTCTCGACGCCAATATCCGCGGCACCTTTCATCTTTATGAAGCGGCGCGCAAACACGGGATCAAGCGCGTGGTGTTCGCCAGCTCCAATCACGTCACCGGTTTTCACACACAGGACCAACCCCTGGATGCCCACAGCGAGCGACGCCCGGATGGCTATTACGCCTTGTCCAAGGCCTACGGCGAAGACTTGGCAAGCTTTTACTTCCAGCGTTATGGCATTGAAACGGTCAGTTTGCGCATCGGCTCTTCATTCGCGCAGCCGCGCAACCGACGGATGCTGTCGACCTGGCTGAGCTACCGCGACCTGGACCACTTGATTGAGCGCGCCCTGCTCGCGCGTGATGTGGGGCACACCGTGGTCTACGGCGTTTCCGCCAACCGCACGACCTGGTGGGACAACCGCCATGCAGCGCACCTGGGCTTTAACCCGCAGGACAGTTCGGAGGCGTTTCGCGACACCGTCGAGCGCCAGCCGGAGCCTGGCGAGAACGATCCCGACCGGCTGTTTCAGGGCGGCGCGTTCACCGCAGCCGGGCCGTTCGACACCGATTGAGCGGCGCTGGCCGCCGCGTAAGACCGGCGCATCCGCTCACGGCTGTTGGACAAGTGCAAGCGCATGGCCGCGCGCGCTGCGTCGGAGTCGCCGCGCGCAATGGCCTGGTAGATCGCCTCGTGCTCGCGGCTCAAGCGCTCTACATAGGGTTCTTTGTCGTTGTTGGCCTGGCGCGTGGAGTGCATGCGCGCACGGGGAATAATGCTCACCTCAAGGTGCAGCATGATGTCGGTGAAGTAGCGGTTGCCGGTGGCGAGGGCGATCTGCTGGTGAAACTGAAAGTCCGCGGCCACCGCATACTCGGCACTGATGGCACTGGATTGGAGAATATCCAGCGAGTCACGCATCAACTGCAACTGCTCCGGGGTGCGCCGGTGGCTGGCCAGGCCGGCGGCCTCCACTTCCAGGCTGATGCGCAGCTCCAGCACCGCCAGTACATCCTCCAACGTGACAATGCTGGCCGGGTCGATACGAAAACCACTCGCGCTGGGGATGTCACACACAAACGTCCCGACGCCATGCCGGGTTTCCACCAGCCCCGCCGCCTGCAGGCGCGAAATCGCCTCGCGGACCACCGTGCGGCTGACGCCATGCTCCTGCATGACCTGCGACTCGGTCGGCAGTTTGGTGGCGCACGCCAACTCGCCGGCGTGGATGCGCCGAGATAACTCGGCCACCAGGTCCTCGGCCATGCTGCGGTGCTTTCGACGTGCACTGGGTTGGACGTTCGGGTAGTCCATCGGGCGCGTTATTCTCGGTTTGCGAATGAACCCTCATCATAGCTCAAGCAGTTGTACGACAACATAGCGCCTTGTACAGGCCTATCGGCGGGCTGAGCCACCGATATCGGGAGCAAGCGCCCTCGCCCAAGGTTTCCTGCATGGAGGTGGTCGCACGGTCCGAACCGGTTTGCAGGTTGCTGATCATCCGCTGGATGCTTCCGGTGGATTCCTACGTCTTCTGGGCCAGCACCCGCACCTCGGACGCTACCACCGCGAAGCCACGCATGGTTCACATTGACGCCTGCACGCCAAAATAGCGGCATGATGATATCACTCGTAAAAACGAGTCGACCTTGTCCCGCAGCGGCTCATGGGCGCCAATCGGCGTTGTACTGACCTAGATCAACAGTCGGTCAGAAACAGCGCAGCCGATCCATACGCTTAAGCCATCGCTCAATCCTCTTGAATACTTGCCTAATCCTCCGACTTATCGGATTTCGGATAGATAGCCCTTGTGCGCTGGTCTAGAGTTCGACAATGAGCGGCCGCCGCACTCTCAATACTAAAAATGGCCGCCTCCACCGATGATGAGCAGGTGAGCGATGGAATTACGCATCAACCAAAAAACCTATCAGGTCGACGCCGACGCCGACACGCCCCTGCTGTGGGTGATCCGTGATGACCTGGGGCTGACCGGCACCAAATACGGCTGCGGCCTGGCCCAATGCGGCGCCTGTTCGGTGCTGGTGGATGGCAATGTCGTGCGCAGTTGCGTCACGCCGGTAGCCGGGGTGGTCGGACGCGAAGTCACCACCATCGAAGCCATTGAAACCGATGACGTGGGCAAGCGCGTGGTCGCGGCCTGGGTCGAGCACCAGGTGGCGCAATGTGGTTACTGCCAGTCCGGGCAGGTGATGGCCGCCACCGCGCTGCTCAAGCACACCCCTGCGCCCAATAAGGCGCAGATCGACGCCGCTATGATCAACCTGTGCCGCTGCGGCACGTATAACGCCATTCACACGGCCGTCGACGAGTTGGCCAAGCAGGAGGGCGTCTGATGAACACGCGCCCTGAACTGCTCGACCTGTTATCCGGTGAACCCGTCAACCTGTCGCGCCGCCGCTTTCTGGCGAGTACTGCCGTGGGTGCGCTGGTCATCGGTTTCGGCTTGCCACTCGGCTCGGCCAGGGTGCAGGCCGCCGCCACCGTAGAACGTGGCACCCAAGTGCCGGCGTTCCTGGAAATCCGCCCGGACGGCAGCGTGCGCCTGCTCAGCCCCTTCATGGAAGGCGGGCAAGGCACGCACACCGCCATGGCGCAGATTGTCGGTGAAGAACTGGACGCCGATCCCGCCACCTTCGTGGTCGAGGCCGCTCCGCCCGGCGAAGCTTATGTGGTGATGGAAAACGGCATGCGCATTACCGGCGGCAGCATGTCAGTGCGCATGAGCTACCCGACCATGCGCCGCCTGGGCGCCCTCGCCCGCGCGATGTTGCTGCAGGCCGGTGCCGAGCAGCTCGGTGTACCGCTGGCCGAACTGACCACCCAGCCGGGCCGGGTGGTACACGCCGCGTCCGGCCGCTCGCTGGGCTACGGTGAGTTGGCCGGTCGCGCCCTCGACATGCCGGTACCCGACCCGGCCAGCATCACCCTGCGCGACCCGAGCCAGTTCCGCTGGATCGGCAAGCCGGTCAAGCGTCTGGACGCCTATGACAAATCCACCGGCAAGGCGCTGTACAGCATCGACCTGAAGGTCGACGGCATGCTCCACGCTGCCGTGCAACACGCGCCACGCCTGGGCATGACCGTGGGCGGCGTGCGTAACCAGGCGCAGGTCGAAGACATGAAAGGCGTGCACTCGGTGCATGTACTGCCCGGCGCAGTGGCCGTGGTCGCTGAACGCTGGTGGCACGCCAAGCGTGCAGTGGAAGCGATCCAGGCCGACTGGCAGGAAGCGGCGCCTGACTCGACCGTGCGCGTGATGCCGGCGGACTTTTCCAGCGATGGCTTCCGCGATTTTCTCGCCGCCCAACAAGGCCCGGCCCGCGACGACGAAAACGAAGGCGACGTAGCCGCCGCCTTGGCAGGCGCCAAGACCACAGTCGACGCCACCTACCACAACCAATACCTCAACCACGCCCAGCTGGAGCCGCCATCGGCCCTCGCACGCTACAACGCCGACGGCACGCTGGATATCTGGCTGCCCAACCAGGCGCCGGACATGTTCCGTGCCGACATCGCCAAGCGCGCCGGTCTCGACGTGGCGAAAATCAACCTGCATTCGCCCCTGCTGGGTGGCTTTTTCGGCCGGCATTTCCTGTATGACTCGGCCAACCCGTATCCGCAGGCCATCGCGCTGGCCAAGGCGGTGGGCCGTCCGGTCAAGGTGATCTGGAGCCGCGAGGAAGAGTTCCTGCGTGATGTGCTGCGCCCGGTCGCGGTGGTCAAGTTCCGCGCCGCGCTGGATGACAAAGGCCTGCCGGTGGCCATTGAAGCCGTGAGCGCCACCGAAGGCCCGACCGAAGCCATCGCCGGCAAACAGGGCGAAAAGCTCGACCCCACCGCCCTTGAAGGCTTGTCGGGCAAGGCGTACGCCATCCCCAACAAACGCATCGCACAGATCTACGTCAAAGGCCCGGCGATGCTCGGCTACTGGCGTTCGGTGGGCAATTCGCTGAATGACTTCTTCTATGAAGCGTTCCTCGATGAACTGGCAGACAAAGGCGGGCACGACCCCTATGAGTTGCGCCTGCACCTGCTGCGCGACAACCCACGGCTGACCACCCTGCTGCAAGCGGCGGGCGAATTGTCCGGTGGCTGGAAACGAGGCCCCTTCACCGCCGAGGACGGCAGCCGACGTGCGCGTGGCGTGGCCATGGCTTCGCCGTTCGGCTCCCACGCGGCAGTGATCGCGGAAGTGTCGATCGAAAACGGCCAGGTCAAGGTGCACGATATCTGGCAGGCCATCGACCCCGGCAGCATCGTCAACCCGGCAATCGTCGAAGCGCAGGTGAATGGCGCGGTGGCCTTGGGCTTATCCCAGACCTTGCTCGAAGAAGCGGTGTACGTGAACGGCCTGCCACGGGCGCGCAACTACGACCTCTACCCGATCCTGCCCCCATCGCGCATGGCGCGGGTGCACGTACGGGTTGTCGAAAGTGGCGAAAAGATGGGCGGCATCGGTGAACCGCCGCTGCCCGCCGTCGCGCCTGCGGTGGCCAATGCGGTGGCGCAACTGACCGGCCAGCGTATTCGCAGCCTGCCCATGAGCCGACACACCTTCAGCTGACTTTCAGGAAACGCCCATGAACACCCGTCGATTCGCAAGAACCGCAGGCTGGCTGGCGCTGCCCTGCCTGGTCGCGGCAGGCCTGCTGGCCTGGTATGTCACCCGTGAGCCTGCTACACCGTTTGAAAAGGAACAGGCCGCCGCCTTCGAGCCCGCAGTGGTCAGTCGCGGCGAGTACGTCGCCCGCTTGAGCGATTGCGTGGCCTGCCACAGTTTGCCCGGCAAGGCGCCGTTCGCCGGCGGCCTGGAGATGGCCACGCCGCTGGGAGCGATTCACGCCACCAACATCACCCCGGACCGGGACACCGGCATCGGCGCCTACACGCTGGCCGACTTCGACCGGGCGGTGCGCCACGGCATCGCGCCGGGTGGCCGGCGGCTGTACCCAGCCATGCCCTACCCGTCTTATGTGAAGCTCAGCGACGACGACATGCGCGCGCTGTACGCGTTTTTCATGCAGGGCGTGCAACCGGCCAAGCAGCCGAATATCCCCAGCGCTATTCCCTGGCCGCTCAACCTGCGCTGGCCGATCGCGCTGTGGAACGGGGTGTTCGCGCCGACCGCCCCTTACGCCGCCAAGCCCAACCAGGACGCACTGTGGAACCGCGGTGCCTACATTGTCCAAGGCCCCGGCCACTGCGGCAGTTGCCACACGCCACGCGGCCTGGCGTTCAATGAAAAGGCGCTGGACGAGTCCGGAGCGCCGTTCCTCGCCGGCGCCCTGCTCGACGGCTGGTACGCCCCCAGCCTGCGCCAAGACCCCAACACCGGATTGGGCCGCTGGAGCGAGCCGCAGATTGTGCAATTCCTCAAGACCGGGCGCAACGCTCATGCCGTGGTCTACGGCTCGATGACCGAGGCCTTCAACAACTCCACGCAGTTCATGCAGGACGACGACCTGGCAGCCATCGCCCGCTACCTCAAGTCGCTGCCCGGCGACCCGCAGCGTGACGGCGCGCCGTGGCAGTATCAGGCGGTAACCGCAGGCCAGGACACACCCGGTGCCCACACCTATGCGACGCGCTGCGCCTCCTGCCACGGCCTCGACGGCAAGGGCCAGCCGGAATGGATGCCCCCCCTGGCCGGCGCCACCTCGGCACTGGCCAAGGAAAGTGCATCCGCGATCAATATCACGCTCAACGGCTCACAACGCGTAGTCGCCGCCGGCGTGCCGGATGCCTACCGCATGCCGGCGTTTCGTGAGCAATTGTCCGACCCGGAAATCGCCCAGGTGCTGACCTACATGCGCAGTACATGGGGCAACAACGGTGGCGCGGTCGACGCGAAAGCGGTGCGCGAGTTGCGCGGGCATACGGACCCGGCGAGCAGCAGCCCGATCATTTTGCATATGCGCTGAGGGGCGATAGTCCTAAAGTCCCCTGTGGCGAGGGAGCTTGCTCCCTCGCCACAGGTACAATGTTCTGCCTTCCGAGATGAACCGGTAGACGCACGAAAACCGGTCAAATACGGCTATTTGCCAACGTCCAACTGAACCTCAGCTGAAGACAATCGCTATCGCGATTAAACCGTTTGATTAATACCCATGGGTGTTCGGATCATGGCCGGCCTGTTTAACAAGGCCTGGCCGCCTGGAATGAACCACTCAGGACAACGCCGTTGCCCCTCCGGAATCCCTTTGTGCGGTACCTGTCAGCCTCCGTGCTGTCGGCCTCTTTGCTAACACCACAGTTGGCCCTGGCGGCAAGTCGTCCCGACGGTTTTGCCAAGGCCGTAACCGGTGGTGGCGAAGTTGCGGCCGTGCATCCCGCCACGGCGGCCGAACTGAAAAAAGCACTGTGTGCACGCTTCGACACGCGCGGCAATTGCACCGATGACACTCCGCGCGTTATTGCCTTGGACCATGTCTTCGATTTTCGCAATTCGGTGGTGACCGATGGCAGTGCCCACGTCACAGAGGCCGGGTGCATGGCCAACGCCTGTCCCCATGGCGGTGGACAATGGGCAATCGACGGTGCCAACCATTTCTGCCAGTCGAAACCACCCGCCACGGTGACCTATGACAAAGCAGGCTTGCAGCGCCTGAAGGTCGGCTCGAACAAGACCTTATTGGGCGTGGGGGCCCATGCCGGTATCCAGGGCATGGGGTTGTTCATCGGGAGCGGCGCGCACAATGTCATTGTGCGCAACCTGACCCTGTCGGACATCAACCCACGCGTGGTCTGGGGCGGCGATGCACTCACCCTGGACGATGCCGATGGCGTGTGGATCGACCACGACACCTTTGCGCGTATTGGGCGGCAGATGATCGTGACCGGTTGGGGCAGCGCGACCCATGTGACGATTTCCAACAACGAATTCGACGGCCGCACGCCCTACTCCGCGACCTGTGATGGTCATCATTACTGGGTGTGGCTGTTTCTGGGCCATCACGACACGCTGACGCTGCTCAGAAACTATGTGCACGACACGTCGGGCCGGGCGCCCCATTCGGGCGGCATGGGCGATGCCGAGGTGCGCGCGCAACTGGTCAATAACCTGTTTGCCCACCTGACATACCAAGGCGCGATCATGTCCCGTACCGCCAGCTCCCATTTGCTGGTGGAAGGCAATGCGTTCGAAGACGTGACACACCCACTGTTCAACGATACCCGGCAACCGGGCACGGCGTACGCGCTCTTCGATCCCGTCGCGCAGTCGGCCACCGACACCTGCCAGGCCGCGCTAGGCAGGCCCTGTGTGGCTAACCTGCAGCACCTGAGTGGCGACGACTATCGTCCCCAGGATGCCGCGGCACTGGAGGCGTTCAAGGCATACCGTCAATACCTGGTTACCCCGCAGCCCGCCGATAGTGTGCGGATTGAAGTCCCACGCGACGCGGGTGCGGGCCACCTCAATCCAGGCAGCCACTGATGCGACGATTCCTGCTGATGGTGTTTTGTACGCTTGCGGCCCAGGCACACGCCGCCAGCTTCGGCTTCACGCGCACCGACGCCCGAATCGACGTCGACACCGGTACAGACCTGCTGTTCAGCGTGGACACGCGCAATGGCGACCTGGTCTCCATGCGGTACCGCGACAGTGAATTGCAGACCACCGAGCCCAAAGCCTCGCAGCTTGCATCCGGCCTGGGCAGCGCGCAAGTAGACGCGCGCACGGTAGCGGACGTGATTGTCATCAGTGCTCGCGCGGGCAATGTGATCCACTACTACCTGGCGAAAAAAGGACGCGCAGCCATTTACATGGCGACCTACGCGCCAACCCTGCTACCGGTGGGCAAGCTGCGCTTTGTTGCGCGACTCAACGTCAGCAAGCTGCCCAAGGCCGATCGCGGCACCGACTCCAACGTCGGCACGGCGGTCGAAGGCAAGGATGTGTTTCTGCTGCCCGACGGGCGCACCAGCTCCAAGTTCTATTCGGCACACGCGATGATCGACGACCCCCTGCACGCGGTCAAAGGCCCGGGCGTGGCGGTCTACATGTTGATGGGCAACCGTGAGCTCAGTGCTGGAGGGCCGTTTTTCAAAGATATCGCCACCCAGAAAACGCCGATCACCCACGAGCTGTACAACTACATGTTCTCCAATCACACCCAGACCGAAGCCTATCGCGGCGGCTTGCACGGGGTGTACGGGCTGTTGTTTACCGACGGTGGCGCGCCCTCCGACACCGTGAAAGACCTGAGCTTCGTCAACGATAACCTCGGCCTTGCCGGCTTCCTGGGCAGCACAGGACGAGGTGCGCTGGCCGGTCAGGTTTCGGGCGTGGCCAGTGCATTGCCGGCGGTAATCGGCTTGAGCAATGCCGGCGCCGAATATTGGGCCCGTGCCGACGACAGCGGCCGGTTCCAGTTGACGGGGATACGTCCAGGAAAGTACCGGGTAACGCTCTATCAGAATGAGTTGGAGGTGGCGCAGCGCAGCGTTGATATCAACGCGGGTGCCACCACGCAGACGCGCCTGCAGGCGCAACCGTCGACAGGCCAAGTGAAATGGCAAATCGGCACACCTGATGGCACTCCGGCAGGGTTTCTTAACGCGCACCTGCTCGCCTCCGCTCATCCCAGCGACTCACGCATGGCACCGTGGAAGCCGGTCACCTACACCCTCGGCACCAGCCGCCCCAACGAGTTTCCCGCCGCACAATGGCGTGACATCAACACCCCCACGCGCATCACCTTCATGCTGGCCGCCCACCAAGTGCGCGACGCTCGCCTGCGCCTGTTCATTTCCCTGGCTCAAGCTGGTGGGCGCCCGCAGGTGAGCGTCAATCAGCGCTGGCAGGCGCCCGTGCCACCGGCGTCGAACCAGCCGGACAGCCGGGGCATCACCCGTGGGACTTATCGGGGTAATAACGTGGTGTTTGAGGTCAGCATCCCCGCCAGCGCGTTGCAGGTTGGCGCGAACACACTGGAGATCGGTGTTGCATCGGGCAACACCGGTAAAGGCTTTCTGAGCCCGGGTTTTGTGTTCGATAGCGTGCAGTGGGTACAGTAATAATCACCGGCACTCGGTCAGTCCATTTCACATCAGCAAAGGCGTGTTCTGCGGCGTTTCAAGCGGGATATCGAGGGTGAAGGTTGCGCCCTGTCCAGCCCCGTCGCTGTGCATGGTCAAGCGGCCACCCATTTCCTGCGCGGCGAGCGCGCAGCTGTGCAGGCCAAAACCGTGACCGTCTTTGCGCGTAGTGAAGCCATGCGAAAAGATACGCGCCAGGTGCTCAGGCGCAATCCCGTTGCCGTTGTCGGCCACCGACATTCGCAACACTGATCCGTCAACGAGGGACGCATCGAGGGTGATGCACGGGTTGCGATCGACCACGCCGTCCATCGCCTGCCTGGCGTTGCCGATCAGGTTCACCAGAATCAGCAGCACCCGGTGCCGGTCCAGAGACAGCAGGGGCAAGTCGGCAATCTCCTTGACCACCGCCACCTCCTGGCGCGCCAGTGATCCGGCGCTCAGGCGCAAGGCATCCTCGATTAACGCTGGCACCGAGACTGTTTCGACGACACTGACGGCAACGGCATAGGACTGCTGGGCAGCGACAATGGCTTTGATGTGATCAACGCCCTTGGTGAGTTGCTCGAGTTCTTCGATGATGCCCTGTTGCTCCGCCGTCACCACTTCCGCCAGCTTGAGCAGGTAGCCGGGCAGCATCTTTCCTTTGGGGTCGCTGGAGAGAAAATCGCTCAGGTCATCGACGTGTTCGTTCATCATCTGAGCCACCTTGCCCAGCCCTTGGGCTTTGGAGGTGCGCATCTGGCTGCTGACCAGTTCCGCCGATACGTTCACGCTGTTGAGGACGTTACCGACGTTGTGCAGCACCGTCGTGGCAATTTCGGCCATGCCCGCCTGACGGGATTTTGCCTGCAGTTCGGTTTGCACTTGGCTCATGCGTAGCGCCGCGCGTACGCGCGCCTTGAGCTCCAGCGGCGAGAACGGTTTGGCGATATAGTCGTCGGCGCCACTCTCCAGCCCGGAGACGCAGGCCTCGCTGCCGCCGCGGGCGGTCAACAAGATCACGGGTAAATGGGCGAAGCCGGCGCTGGCTTTGATTCTGGCTGTCAGGCCAAAGCCGTCGAGCTCCGGCATCATTACATCCGAGAGGACGACATCGATGGGCCGACGCTGCAGGAGTGCCCAGGCCTGCTCGCCATCAGCTGCGGTGGCGACGATGTAATCATCGTGCAAAAGCTCGCTGAGGTAGCTCAGCATTTCCGGGCTGTCGTCGACCACGAGCACCCTGGACTGCGAGGCGTGTTCCAAGTGCTGCTCGTCGTCTGCGCCTTGCATCGAAACGCGGTCGTTGCCGCTGCTTTGGCGACCGTGGTCGAAACGCAGGTGGCGCTGCTCGGTGGTGCTCGTTGTGCTCGCCAGTGATCGCTCGTGCATATCGCTGGCTTCGGTCGGCAAGGTGTCTTGCTCATCCCCCAGCGGAAGTCGAACGAAGAAGCACGAGCCTTGTCCGGGCTCACTGTTGACGCCGACTTCGCCCCCCATCAGTTCGACCAGATACTTGACCAGGGCAAGACCGATGCCCGTGCCGCTGTAGTGGCGCGTGGCGGAATTGTCGATCTGGGAAAAACGCTGGAACAGCAGCGGCAGTTTGTCTGGCGCAATGCCAATGCCCGAGTCTTGCACCGCGAGTTCAAATCGATCGCCATCAAGCGCAGTGACGGCCAGGTGCACGGTGCCGCCAGCGGGCGTGAACTTGATGGCATTGCTTACCAGGTTGAGGAGAATCTTCTCGAAGTGTCGGGGGTCCAGGAACACCGTACCGAGGGCGGGATCGATGCTGCAGGTCAAGGTGCAGCCTTTGCCCTCGGCCACCATGGCGGCATCTTCCGCCAGCACACCCACCATTTTGTTCAGGTCAATGGGCGCCGGACACAACTCAAACTTGCCCGCTTCGGCCTTGGAGAAATCGAGGATGTCGTTCACCCGGTTCATCAAGCGCAGCGCGTTGCGTTGGGCGCGGTCGATTTGCACACGCCAGTCCGCCGGCGGGAGGGTCGCCGCCGAGAGCTGCTCCAGGGGGGCGAGAATGAGGGTCAGGGGGGTGCGCAGTTCGTGGCTGACCGTGGCCACAAAATCGCTCTTTGCCTGGTTAGCCGTCTCGGCCTGGTTGCGCGCTTGAATCAGCTCGACGGCCTGCGCCTCCAGCACCTCGGTCTGTTGGTGCAGCGTGTCGGTGCGTTCGGCGACCATTCTTTCCAAAGAGGCCTGGACTTGCTGCCGTTCGGCTTCAGCCTCGGCCTCCAGTACCCGAATACGCAGGGCATTTTCCTGGAACACCCGTACGGCGCGGGTCATGATCCCTATCTCGTCGCCGCGTCCAACGCTGGCAATCGCGGCGTTCAGGTCGCCGGCCGCAAGCCGGCGCATGGCCGAGGCCAACGCCACGATGGGCTGCGCGACAAACCGCGACGTGCTCCAGGCGATGGCGCTTGCGAGCAGGATGGCAACGGTACCCGCGACCACCGTCGCAAGCATTCCGCGATCATTGTGAACCAAGGCCTCGGAGCGCGCTTCACCCGCGAAGCGCGCAACCAACAGGCCGGCGCTCCGTGCCTCATTGCGAACCTGGTCGCGCGCGCCGCTCAAGGAGTTGCTCGCCTGATGGAATCTGGCGAATGCCGCCCGGTAACCGGCGATCTGATCGTAGACCGTCAGGGCCGTAGCCTTGGTTTGCAACCCTACGGACGAAGGGAGAACGCGCGAGAGACGGGAGAGTTCGTCCAGGATGGCGCCGACCGCGCTGGCGACCTCGGGCGACGGTGACAAGCGAAACGACAAGGTCTGCGCCTCAAGGGTGGCAACACGCTCGGCGAAACGCTTGGACAGCGCGGCTGCATTTTGCAGCAAACCCGTGGCGGCCTGAATGTCGTTGGCGTCATGGGCAACGTGCTCGTCCAGTTCACCCAACATCGCTTCAAGGCGCTCGGCCACATCCCCAAGGACGGCGAGATGCCGCAACGCCTCGCCTCCCCGGAGCTTGGGCGCCTCGCCAAGGTGCTCGACCGCCAGGCAAGCAGCAGCGACTGCCGTCGTCAACTGATCCAGGGTCTCAACCTCCTGCGGCGCCGCCATCACCTCGCGCAATTGCTCGACCACGGGCGGCAGTGCCGCGCAGGTGTCCCGCGCCGCGATGCCGGCCGCACGATCACCGGTCACCAGCATCTTGGCCAGATTGGCGGTGATGATCCGTTCGCTGTTGCGCAGGATATCCAGGATGCGGTGGGCGCTTTCGAGGTTGCTCACCCGCACCTGATGGTCGGCGGCACGGGAAGCAATCTCCTTCAGCCCGTCGGCGATGCCCTGTTCGACAAGGATCGTCGCCTCTCGCATCCGGCCGTAGTGGGCGGTCATGTTCTCCGTTTCGCCATCCATGGTCAGGGTCGCCGCCCGCAAGGTAGCGATCGCCGCGGCAAGCCTCTGCAGACTGCCCTTGAGCGATTGCGCCTCTGCCACCGGAATGGCGGTGAGGCCGACGATAGCCGTCGCCACCATGCCTTCGGCCTGGATCAGGCTTTTTTGGTCGCGGGTGGCGATAAAATTTTCCACTCGACCAGTAGCCGCGTTGACCGACGCCAGGATTTCCGCAGAATGGCTGGCCGAATCCACTGCACGTACCATGCCTCGCAGGCCGTAGAGGTTCACCAGCGATACCGCCAGCATCAGGAACACCAGCGCAGCGACCGCCAGGCCAATTTTGACGGCAATGGGCCTGTCCCTGAAGGGTTTGAATGTCAACATGGCACCCCGCATCCCCGCCCGCCGCTACGGCTTCTTCACCTCTGGCAAAGGCGCGGGCGCCACCGTATTGTTGATGGCCGCGTCGATCATCCCCACAACGGACGCTTGGCTGTAGAGCGGATTGGCAGCGCCGCCCACGGGCATAGTGGCGAGCCAGGCGTCCAGGTCTTTCGCATCGATGCGCACCAGCGGTACCTCGACGAACTTCGGCACCTGCTTGCCCGCCAGAATCTGCTGGGCCACCCAGAAACCCACCTGGGAGACGCTCGGGGAGGCGGAGACCGAGACGGTCTCGTAGCCGTTGGCGTCGCGTTCCTGTTGCCACAGGGCGAGTTCGTCTTGACGGTTCCCCATCACAATGATCGGCAACGGGCGTCCCGCCGCCTTGAACGCCATGGCAGCGCCATAACCGTCGCCCCCTTGAGTAGCGACGGCATCAATGCGGGGCAGCGACGCCAGCGCCAGCGCCACCTCCTTGCGTGCGACGGACGCCGTCCAGTTCCCGTATACGGTCTTGGCGAACTTCAGGCCAGGGTAATCGCTGGCGGCCTTGCGAATGCCGTCGCTGATATTTTTATCGGTGGCGTCGCCGGCAATACCGCGGATCTCTAACAGCGTTCCGCTGCCCTTGAGGCGCTCGGCGATATAGTCCATTTCCACGCGGCCCATGGCGGACCAATTGTAGTCCACGGTATAGACGCAAGGTTCGGTGACCAGGCTGGCCATGACGACCACCACGATGCCGGCATTGCAGGCATCGCGGATCACTCCGTTGAGGGCCGTGTCGGACGCGGCCAGGATGACGATCGCGTTGACGCCCTTGACGATCATGTCTTGGATCTGGGCTGCTTGTTCCGACGCCGAGTTATTGGCGCTGACCACTGGGGCCTCTCGGATCACGCCATCCTTTTGCGCTTGGAGCGCAATCTCCTGCCAGTTGCGCACCATCACCTTGCGAAAATCGCTGCCCGCATAGGAGTTGCTGAAGGCAATGCTATGACTGGCGGTTGAGTCGCCGGCGGCGTGGGCTGGATTGGCAACCACCATCACCAGCCCGGTCACGCAGCCGGCGAAGCGCCATAAGATTCTGTGAATTGATTTAGCGTTCATGCTGTTCTCCATCGTGCATGGGATTTACCAAAAAGTAATCCACCAGCACCCGGCGACAGCCTGGATCGACTGCTTGGTCTGGTTGGAGCAGTCGCTCATAGTCGGGAAGGCGCTTGCCTCTCTGGTTGCTCCTGGGTTTGCACGCCATCGACGCTCAAACCAATGCGAACATCGCGGGCGAAACTGATGAGGCAGAATGGGTCGCAGCAAGCCCAGATCACAGCAGTGCCGACGAAAGCCACTGCGATAATGCCTGCACTGGCATGAGCATAGTATCAAAGTGCCCTATTCGCGCGCGGCCATGGCGGGTTTCGGCCCACTGAGCGTCCCACAAGGTAACACCGACGACGACACTTGGGTGGGGGCGCGCGGTGAAAGCCAAAGAAGAGGTTTCTTTGGGCGAAAAAATAGCCCTCGGGGTTAGCAAGGCCACTCAAACGAGTGTCGTCACGTGAGCCTACGATTTCAGGTTTTTAACGCTGGCAAACGTCAACTCCCCCCGTGCCTGCTCCAAGGTGTTCATCGGGATGGACACCGGAACGACCTGAAGAGTCGGTTTCAGCACGCTGGCTCGCTCACTGGACGTCACCAGCCGCTCATCACTGGGCGGCACGCCAAAGTACTCCCGATAGCATTTGGAGAAGTGCGGCGTGGACACAAACCCACAGAGCAAGGCCAGCTCCACGATCGAGATGGGCGTTTGCTTGAGCAACTGGCGCGCGCGAATCAGCCGCAACCGAAGGTAGTACCGCGAGGGTGAACAGTGCAGATACTTCTGGAACATTCGCTCAAGCTGTCGGCGCGATAAGGCCACATACTCCGCCAGTTGATCCAGGTTGATCGGCTCTTCCAGGTTGGCCTCCATCAGCGTGACGACTTCCTGCAACTTCGGTTGCTGGGTGCCCAGCATATGCTTGAGGGGCACGCGCTGGTGGTCTTGCTCATTGCGCATGCGCTCGTACACAAACATGTCCGAAATCGCCGCCGACAGCTCGTGACCATGATCATGACCAATCAGATGCAGCATCATATCCATCGGCGCGGTGCCCCCCGAGCTGGTGAGGCGATCCCTGTCGAGGGTGAACACGCTGGCACTGAGGGTCACCCGTGGGAAGGCTTCCTGCATGGCCGCCAACCATTCCCAATGCACACTGCATTCAAATCCGTCGAGCAACCCCGCGCGAGCCAACACCCAACTGCCGGTACAAATACCGCCCAGGCGCTTCGAATAACGCGCCTGGGTGCGCAGCCACTTCACGAGCTCGCCGGTCACCGTGTTCTGAATGCTCGTACCGCCGCACACCAACACGATATCGGCAGCCGGCGCACTGCCTGCCGAACAGTCAGGTGTGATGGGCATGCCATCGCTGGCCCATACGGGATTACCGTCGACACTTGCGGTGTGCCAACGATAGAGCTCCTGACCCGACAGCTGGTTGGCCATGCGTAGCGGCTCGACCGCAGACGCCAAGGAGATCAGGGTGAACTGGTCCAGCAGCAAGAAAACCAGACGGGTAACAGGCCGGGCGTTCATGGGCGCGAAGCGACGGGCATCGGCTTCTGCGCGCTGTCGGGTTGCCGTGCCGTGATGACGCCGACCAGGGAAATCAACAAGGCCAACCCGATGGTCGAAGACACCTCAAAGCGATGCTCAGGCGTCAACAGCATCACCGCCAATGCGGTGCAAATGAAGGCGATGACCAACCAGGTCAACCAGGGAAACAGCCACATTTTGAACGTCAGCGTGACGTTGCGGCGTTGCAGGACCTTGCGCATGCGCAGTTGTGAAACCGCGATCACCAAGTACACCAGCAAGGCGATGGCGCCCGAGCTGGCCAGTAGAAACTGGAACAGCCCCGCGGGCATGAAGTAACTGAGCAAGGTCACGCCAGCCCCCAAGACCGTACTGGCGATGACTGCGGCCCTCGGCACGCTCGCTGCCGATGTCTTTTTCATCAGCGTGGGCGCATCCCCCCGCTTGCCCAGGGAGTACAACATGCGCGACGCAATGTAGATGGACGAGTTCATGCAACTGGCGACGGCGATCAGCACCACCACGTCCACCAGTAGCTTGGCATGGGGAATGTTCATCAACTCCAGTGCGCGCTGATAAGAACCGACCGACGCCAACAGCGGGTCATTCCAAGGCACAACGGAAATAACCACAAAGATCGACAGCACGTAAAACACCCCGATGCGCCACATCACCGAACGCGTAGCCCGGGCGATATTCTGCGCCGGGTTATTGGACTCTGCGGCCGCAATGGTGACGGCTTCCGTGCCGATAAAGCTGAACATGATGGTAATGAATGCCCCGACCACCGCAGACAAGCCATTCGGTGCGAACCCGCCGTGCTCTTCCATCAGTCGACTCAAGCCGCTGGCCTCCCGCTCCGGGATCCAGCCCATCAATACCGCTCCCCCCAGACCGATGAAACCAATGATCGCCACCACCTTGGCCATGGCAAACCAGAACTCGAATTCGCCGTACTTGGAGACGCTGAACAAATTGGTGACCACCAACAAAAAGATCGACAACAAGGCAAACAGCCAAGCGTCGATCTGCGGGAACCACTGGTTCAGGATATGCCCGGCAGCCAGCGCCTCGATGGGAATCACCAGCACCCAGAACCACCAGTACAGCCAGCCGATCGTAAACCCGGCCCAGCGCCCGATGGCTTGGTCGGCGTAGGTTGAGAAAGAGCCGGTGTCCGGGTTGGCCACCGCCATCTCCCCCAACATACGCATGACCAGCACCACCAACAGCCCGGAAAACAGATACGCCAGCATCACGGCCGGCCCCGCCGCCGCAATGGCATGCCCGGAGCCGACAAACAATCCCGCACCGATAATGCCTGCGATGGAGAGCATGGTGACATGACGCGGCTTGAAGCCCTGCGCCAGCTGGCCGTTTGAATCCTTGGAACTCAGGCTATTCATCGTTGTTTTTATTCTCTGTGATCGACGCCAGGACGCACTGACTGAAGGGTCAGGTGATCATCTTTTTTTAATGACGGGTCACAGTACGCGGCATTCCCGCCGCGAAAATAGCCTCATAGCGGCACACAAGCGCCTGATATCGACATGGGCCAAAGCGGCTCATCTGTCTGTCTGACCCATTGCGTCAATGTCGGCAAGCGATGTAAAAAAGAGGGCGAGCCCTTTTTTCAGAAACGCGGTCTGATCCTTTTTTAACTGAGTCGGTATTCAATCTAACAGCGAAGCGTTCTTGAGCAGATCGGATAGCCCTTCAGGTACTAAGCGGGACGTCGCGGTGAAACTGGAGCTGTTATGCCAAATGGCTTTGAACGCTGCACCGTCACTTTCACAACCGTCTAGCCAAGGCTGCTCATAGACCGTTACGTCGTCAAACCTTGCATCGTAAATTTGGACAATCTCGTGTCCTGGCTTCCCCGCGTAGATGAAAATGCTTTCCAAAGTGCCAATCAGCCGAATGTCGCTGATCGATAGGCCCAGCTCCTCCCGCACTTCTCGGGCGATGGCATCGATACCCCTTTCACCAAACTCAATGCCTCCACCAATAGGGCGAAAAAGAGTCTGCCCGTCACAGGCGTCATAGAATTGGTTGACCAGTATTTTTCCGCGATTATGAAAAATGCAAAGAGCAAGAGGCCGAATGTATGACTCTGACATGAATAAAACGCCCTTTTGGATTGTCGAGCAGTAGGTACTGTGTACGTCAGCGCAAGGCTCAGTAGCTGTCAGACGGCACGCATGATACGCCATGTGTGAACTGACATTTATGCCTACTGGACTTCAATGCATAGGCTTGATGAATGATCCTGGGAGGTAAGCGACCCAAAAAAATGACAATCAGTACCAGGGGCTATGCTTGCTCCCCTTATGCTGCTCGACTCACATAAGGATGATTAAAAAAGGTGTGGCGGTATGACAGCAGATAAATCTTGTCCTGTGGTTCTGCGAGCCCGCGAACGCCTATCGCGGCGCCGTCCTGATGACTCCCCCGAGCCGGATCACGTCACCGTTCAGTATCGGGTTACGCACGATGCTCTCAACTATTAGGGCATATTCAGATGGTTTGCCAAGCGTGAGGGCGCGTGCCGATGGGGCCCCGCAACGATGAAAAACACGCGACGCCAGTCGCATGCGCCTAAAAAACCTATACACAAGCAAAAAAAATGTACAGCTTTCTAAATGGATGCCGATATAGAAAACACGGGGTGTAAGCGTCGCGACGCCCGCCCCATGAAGCAACCAAACAAGCTGCCGGGATGATGATCCTGTAAGTATAAAACTCATATATATCTCCCGTCGCAGGAGAGATATAACAACACGCGGATGATACAAAAAAGACATTTAACTATCGCAGTAGCTTTGGCCATTTTAAAAATCAAAAACATGATGGTCGATATTTATGTATGAAACGCCTTTCCCATGCCAAAAAAACAAAAAGCCCCTCTATATATGCCAAGGACAGGTACGTTTCAGGAAAGATGATCATGTTCAATAAGCTAAGTATTTCGCAAAAACTGTATGTGAGCTTCACGGCAGTCGTCGTATTAATCGGTATGCTAGTGGCGAGTGCCTATAAAGGCTTCGAAGCGGTAGAAGATGCAACAACGAGTAACGTTCATACCTATCAAGTCATCAGCGCAGCTCAGTCAGCGCTCGAACAATTGATCAACATCGAAACCGGCATGCGTGGTTTCGTCATCTCGTCAAAAGATACGTTTCTGGATCCGTTGGTTGCCGGCGAAAAGCGCTTTTCAGAGCAGCTGGATTTGCTGAAACGTTTGACAGTGGATAATCCTGCGCAGCAGCAACGGTTGGCCTCCTTGGGCGACACGCAAAAGCGCTGGCTCACTGAAGATGTCGATCCCATCATCGCCCTGCGCAGAAGCCTGACGGCGCGCAACCTGCCCGACGATGAACTGGACACTCGCATCACTTCCGGCGCCGACAAGGCCAAGATGGACAGTATGCGTACGACGTTGGCCGAAATCACCGCTACCGAGGCCGCTCTGCTGGCGGCACGAAGCCAGGAAATGGTCGATGCCAAGCAACTCGCCCTCACGATCCTGATCCTGGGTGGAGCATCGGCGGCAGTGCTCTCGCTGATTCTGGCGACTACGTTGGGGCGCAGTACTACCAGGCGGCTGCAATTGGCGATTGACGCAGCCACTGCAATTGCCAACGGTAAACTCGATACGGTGATCGACACCAGCAGCCATGATGAGCTGCCCAAAGCCTTCGACCGCATGCAGAAGCGCCTGCGTGAAATGATTCAACAGATCAACCAGGCCGCGAATCAGCTGATGGTCTCTGTGCAACAAATTTCCGGAGCCTCGGAGCAATTGTCCGGTGCGATTCAGGAGCAGTCGACTTCTGCGTCGATGATGGCCGCCACCATCGAAGAGTTGACCGTCAGCATCCATCACGTTTCCGAGAACGCTGATGAGGCCCACCAGCTCGCCAGCCGTTCGGGCCAGCAATCCAAAGACGGTGCGCGGGTCATCGAAAATACGCTGACCAACATGAACGACATTGCCAGGACCGTGCAGCACTCCTCTACCCAAGTCGCAGGGCTGGGTCAGCACTCCGAACAGATTTCTTCAATCATCAGCGTGATTCAAGGCATTGCCGATCAGACCAATCTGCTCGCGCTGAACGCCGCCATCGAGGCGGCCCGGGCCGGCGAGCAAGGTCGCGGATTTGCCGTGGTGGCCGATGAGGTGCGCCTGCTCGCGCAGAACACGGGCAAGTCGACGCAAGAGATCGCGGTCATGATCGAGAAAATCCAGACAGGCGTGCGGGACACCGTCGAAAGCATGCGTGGTGGTGTCCTGGAAGTGAATCAGGGCGTGGAAACGGCAGGTACCGCCGGTCAAGCGATCATCGAAATCCGTGACAGCTCGGACAAGGTGCTGCACGTGGTCGATCAAATTTCGTTTGCCTTGCGTGAGCAAACCGCAGCCAGCCAGGACGTTGCTCGCAATGTCGAGCGCTCGGCGCAAATGGCGGAAACTAACAACGTTTCGGTCCAGGAGTTGCTCAAGACCAGCGGTGGTCTAAAGAGCCTTGCCATCAGCCTTCAGCAGGAGGTGAGCAAGTTTCAGTTGTAAGCAACCTGCTCAAGGTTATCCACCTCATAAGCCATGAATGGCAAAGTGTCGGCTCAGTCACGGGAAGGATCGAATGAAAATATTCGGGACGTTCGCACTGATCGTTGGCGTGCCGGATGATCTTCGCGCTGAGCTTATGGTATCCGCCCTTCGTCGTGCCACCATTGAGCTGGCAGTCCTGGCGATTGCCAACTGGCTGTGCTGATGGATCAGCGCCCCAAGTGTAATAGAGAGCCCGCACCGTGCGGGCTTTCCTAACCGTACGGCCAAGTCATCTGCGTGACTGGCCTGCTCGGCATGCTGGCTAGCTCAAATCATGCAGGTCTCGCCCGAGAGGCTGGCTCAAAGACCATTCAAAAAACTTTACCCTCAACCCTTGCCGCTCCGGTGTGCAACACATAGGGCCAACCGTATAGCTTTCCGCGTCTGGAAATGGAGCAAGCCTGAGCAATGGCCAAGTCATGCCGTCTGTGGAGTATTGCAAGCGCAGCACTCCGTCGGAAACGGTCACACGAAGCCAAAAATCGGTTGGGTCACCAGAAAAGTAGCTGGGCGCCCAATCCGACGTGCCTTGTGTCAGCACGCTACTGATCATTGGCATTCCATCGTTATATTCTATCCCTGCCTTGAGCCAGGTCTCCTCATTGAGCCTGACCATAATTCCCGCTTGATCATAGAGCTCACGAAAATCGGCATTAACTCTGACTTGAGCGGTAAAGCCTCCAGCGGTCTCAAATCCAAGGAAATGTCCGCTGTCTCGAATGAACCCATAATGAGTTTCACGCCAAAAATCGGTTTTAAAGTCAGTAAAAATCTCTAAAGAGTGGTCAGCACAACTTTGGTAAAGGCTCGGTTCATTCAGCCATTTAGCAGCTTGCCAAATTGACACTTCAACGTTCTGACTGGCCACTTCAATCTGCTTTTTGTCCACGATGTTACCCCCTCCATTGAATTGCTGAACCCTGCGTTGCAAACCAATTCCCTCTCATGACCCTCTCGCCGCGCAGTTTCTATCAAACTCATAATCGCCGCCGCTCGATTGTCGGCGCAAGCGAATCCATTTGTGGGCGAGGTTTGCGTTGAGGCTATGGCTGAGTGCGACGCTGGCGATCGAAGCACAGGGTTGGGTAGATGACTTGGCCGGACGGTTAGGGCAGCACCTCGCCGCGACAATGCGCGGCGGCGGCATTTAATGGGAAATCGGAGCAAGCTTGGGCCATCAGTGAGATGACTTCCCATCCTTTGCAAGCAGTTCTCTTGCCATCTCCATCGCCTGCTGACGTGAAGCAGCCAGAAGCAGAGGGTAGCCCCAGAACTTGGCAAAAACGACCGCGAAGGCCCTGAAACCAAGACGCTTTGCCGAGTTGGGTTCGACCAGAATCATTGCCAGAACCCATTTTCGCAATTCAATCTTGTGCTTTTTCATCCAGAGCGCAGTGCGTTTCTTTTCTTCCGGCGAGTGCTCATGGTCTTCGGCAGGTGCTGTATCAGTCAAAAGCACGAAGGGCTCCCCGCGCTGCAAGTTGGCCTCGAATTCGGCGAAGTCCTTTTGGTGATCGTGTCCGGGCTCTTGCGTAAGGCTCATCCAGACAAAAGGGAAGTCAGAACTATTCACCGACATGGCTGACTCCTTGGCTTTTGATGCAACGCCAGGTGGCCGCGATGGCGAACAGGCCGGGCAACGTAATGAAGAACACGGCCGAAAAAGCAACGTGCCAACCGTCGCGCAACCCGTCGGAGATTCCCCCGAGGGTATTCAGGACGACAGGGCGAGCTGGTCAGGCTGTATCCGCAAATGGAGCCTGACCATCTCGAGGTCATACTGGTGCGCTGGTTGGGTAACCGCAACACGCAGGCGCAAGCGTTATGGGCGCGTCTCGCGGGTGCTTGATTGCGGATAGCTGAAGATGTTCCCTCCAATAAAGCAGTGCATCCAGCGCGAATCATTAACGATCGCCGAAGCTACCCGGGACTTATCACTGTTGAAGTAAACTCGTTGCACATGCGAAGGGTCACCATAGCCTATGGGTAAAGGTTAAGGCACCCGGGGCAAGAAACAGGACCACGATGTCTTTCTCCCCCCTTCGCTTTGCATTTCTTTCAGGAGCTCAAGACCCTGATGGGAGACTCCCTGTGGTGCTTTCCGAACATGCAGGATGGCGGGCGTGTGGCCGTGAAAGTGGTGAGCAAGCAGGTAGGCGATTGCCAGGCCCGGTTCAAAAACCGCAAAGCTCTCTCAAGACGGCTTCATGACGATATGCTGGTCCTTGCGAAGTTGCCGAGGGTCAGAACGGCGACTGGACTCCGCATGACCTGCGCGGTACGGGGGCCACCATTATGCAAGCCTTAAGCGTTAGCCTGGGTGTCATCGATCGCTGCCAAAATCGTGTACTGGCAGGCTCCTGCGTGAGGCGCCATTACTTGCACCACGACTATGCCGAAGAGAAGAAAAACGCCTCGAACCTGTTAACCGATCGACTCAGTGCTGTGCTGCCCTCAACTTACGAGCACACGCCAGACGAGTCGATGCTGTCTTTTCCAGCGTACGTGGCGACTCAGAAATAGGTTTTATTTAACGTGCCGCGTTTCCTTGGAGGGCCTGTATCCGAAGTACGAGCTATAGCATTTGCTGAAATGACTTGGCGAAACAAAGCCACAAGCAACCAGCACATCGACTTGGGAGAGCTCCGTGTGTTGAAGTAATCGACGCGCTTCTGTGATGCGTAATTCCAGGTAATAACGTTGTGGTGTAGTCCCAAGCTGATCCCTGAACAAGCGCTCGAGTTGCCGGCGTGAGCGGCCAGCGTAGACCGCCAGTTGCTCCAACTCCAAAGGTTCTTCGAGGTTGGCATCCATCAACTTGACCACCTCTCGTAAAGGCGCGCTCAAACAAATATTTTCAGTAGGTTTTATGCGCCGGTAACGAGACTCTTCGAAAGAAAGGATGTTCTCAATACCCTCTACAAGTGCCTTATCGTACAGTCCCTTGATCCAGTCCAATGCCATATGGAACGCCCCAGAAGGACTGGAAGCCGTAAGCCGGTCTCGATCAATGACATAGGGCTCACTGCTGACCTGCGTCGTCTTGCAGAACTCGGCGAGCGCGGGACGATGTTCGGGGTGAACCGCGCAACGGTAACCGTCAAGCAATCCTGCACGTCCCAGGAACCACGCACCATTCCACACCCCGGCCAGACTGATGCCCAAGTCTGAAGCAGCCCTTAACGCATGGATGAACTCATCTGTGGCCTTGAGCTCAGTCCTGTAGCCGCCGCAAATAACTAGCAAATCCAAGTCTTTAATGACTAAACAATCGATACGAGCATCTGGCCGAATAACCAAGCCCAGATCGCTGACGACGTCCCCATCGTTCAAACCGAACGTTCGGGAACAGAACGACTTGGGTCGCATAAGATTCGCGGTGACAATCGTATCCAGCACTTGGGTGAACGCGGGCAGCGAGAAATGTTCGAGTAGCAAAAATCCTGCCCGAACCGTCAGAGTACTCTCACCGGGGCTCTGAATAAGATAGCGTAGGTTTTTCCCCTTCATACCTCCGCTAAATTGGCGTCGTTCGATCAATCCTGAGCCCACTATTTTACGTTTGAGAAAACGTCATTTGACTGGTGAACTAGCTGCCTCTCGGTAATCGTTTATCCTACCGCGTAGCGATATTCGTCTCATGCTGCCCCCCTTTAAAACTGCGTCTATCGCGGCGCCATCCTGATAGCCCCGTCGAGTCTAATCACCTCGCCGTTCAGCATCGGGTTACGCACTATGCTTTCGACCATCAGGGCATATTCAGATGGCTTTCCGAGGCGAGAGGGATGAGGAACCTGCGCCCCCAGCGAATCCTGGACATTCTGCGGCAAGCACTCCAGCATGGGGGTAAGGAAGATCCCCGGCGCGATTGTCATCACGCGAATCTTGTGCTGCGCCAAATCACGCGCGGCAGGAAGTGTCATGCCAACGATGCCTCCCTTTGACGCAGCATAAGCGACTTGCCCTATCTGCCCGTCGAATGCCGCGACGGAGGCAGTGTTGACGATCACGCCTCGCTCGCCGTCAATTTCTTCTGCCGCGGCGGCGCGCGCCGCGAATTTGGCGATCATGTTAAACGTGCCAATCAGGTTAACTTCAATCGCGCGTCGATAGACATCAAGTGTATGCGGCACGAACTCCTTGCCGACGGTCTTCATGATTTGCGAGACGCCCGCGCAGTTGACGAGGATGCGGGCGACGCCATGCGCACGCTCGGCGATGCCAAGGCCTGCTTCAACACTGGGCTCATCTGCAACATTCACCTTAACGAAAATCCCGCCGATCTCATCAGCAGCTTTGTGCCCGGCCTCTTCATTGAGGTCGAACAGAGTGACATGCGCGCCCTCGGCTGCAAGTTTTTTGGCCGTTGCGAACCCCAAGCCCGATGCGCCGCCCGTAACGATAGCGGCAAACCCTTTAATCTCCATTTTCTTTTCCTTACGATGACTAATCAGAGTTAGCGTTGTAACGCGAGGGTGCCGAGCGCCACATATCCAAAAGCTCGCTTGCAATGCGGGGGTACTGAATTTCACCAGGTGTCCGTGAGAAACGCGGGGCGGGAGCGCATTGAGCGTCGCCATCCTTTTCGACATAGATAGAACGCGCTTTCATATGGTGATGATCTTGCACTTCGCTCAGCTTGATGACTGGCGTGACGCAGACATCCTTCCCTTCGAGCAGGGCCATCCAGTCGGCGAGGTTTCGTTCCGCGAAAATTTCCGCCAACCGTTCCGCGCGATCCTCCCAATTTGAACAGTCATATTGCTTGGCGAGAAAATCGGCAGGCGCGCCGATCATGGTGATTAATTGTGTGTAGAATTTTTCTTCAAGGGCGCCCACGGCGATTTCGCGTCCATCCTTGCATAGATAGGTGCGATAAAAGGGCGCGTTGCCCGCTAGGACGAGCCTTCAAAACAAGATTGTCGGGTTTTGGCAATGTCGGAATTATCTCCTCAAGCCATATCTCCATCCTTCCTCCTACCACCAGAGGTGGACGCGATTTTGCTTAAGGCGTCGCGGGTCAGGACGTTGGTGAAATCTGAGGCAGTGTTCCCTCAGGGCTCTGAACCATTGGGAATGTTTCGCGTGCTTGATGGCACCTTAGGCGTCCATAGCCTAGGCGCTAGTGGACGCCAACTCTTTCTTACCCAATTGGCGTCTGGAGATTGGTTCGGCGAAGTACCACTTCTAGATGGCTTGCCGAGAACGTATGACGTTCGAGCAGCCTCGCAGGCGACTATTGCAGTTCTTCCTGCAAGCGCGTTCTGGCAGATCATTGAGACTCGACCAGATGTTCTCCTGGCCATAACTCGTTTGGTCTGCGGCAGATTTCGAATGGCACTCGATTGGGCCGGAAGCGCGATCCTTAATCCCCTACCTGTCCGGTTGGCTAACCGACTCGCGTCATTGATCAAACGTTCAGGTGTCGACGACGGCCTCTGCCTGAAGGTAAGCCAAGAAAAAATTGCGCAACAGCTTGGTGTTTCTCGTCAGAGCGTCAACCGCCAGCTGAAAATTTGGGAGACGGAAGGCTTATTGGTTGTTCGATACAGCGCCGTTACAATTCTTGATCTACAAAAACTCAGAGAGACAGCAGGCGGCGAGTAGGTACCCAGCTACCCAACTACAAGGGAGGTCTGAATCGCCCCGAGCAAGGTCCCTTAATCCGTGCTGCAGGGGAACGTATAGCCAGACGGCGTGACGGCTCGGTCCGATGGAGATATACCGCAAAGGTGTCCCATGGTAGAGGAAGAGATAGCCTCGACATGATGCGCCCGGCTTCGCCACGGTGGTAACCGCTGTGCGTGACAAGGTGGATAAGCATCTCCTCTCTCGACATGCGCCCCTTGTCGCCATCCGTGAACACGAAGGGGATCGACTCTGACAGCTGCTCCGTCGTCACCGTTTCCAGGTAGTTCCGGTACCACTGATCGGATGCCATCAGAGCTACACGTAGATCCTGCAATAAGGGCGTTTCCGTTGTGTTGTCCGCAGTCAATCCGTGATCGATGCCAACGAGGTGCGCCGCGAAGATCTGATCGACGACGAGGGTATGGTTCAACAATCGCAACGCTGTCTCTCGATCCAGTTCGTGAAGGTCGGCATCGAATCCCTCCATTTTCTCTAGGAGTTCAGCGTTGGCCCAAGCGCGGTAGTTAAACAGGGTGCGCAGCAGTGCAAGGGAACTCATCTGTCGGGTATCCTTTTCCTGTTCGAGAATGTGAGTACGATGTACACATTCTTGTGAGGATCGTTCCAGATGTCTACTCGCGTTCCAACGCCACGGCCTTCTATGCGTAAAGAGCCACGCCAGGCGCGCTCCCGGGCCACCGTCGAGATCATCGTTCGCGCCGGGGCTCGCGTTTTGGGCGACCGTGGTTGGGCGGGCTTCACCACCAACGAGATCGCTGAAGTTGCGGGCGTTAGCATCGGATCTCTCTACCAATACTTCCCTGACAAGCTTGCGCTTGTCGACGCCATCCGCCACCGCCACCTCGACGACGTGCTGGCCGTTATGCGAGGCCTTGGCCAAGAAGGGCAGCCGCTGGATCAGCTCGTCGATGAACTCGTGGATGGCATGATCGCGGCACACGGCGTTCACTCTGCCCTTCATCGCGTACTGCTCGATGAAGTGCCGGTGGATGCAGGGCAGCGGCTCGCGGATCACGCCTTCGAAGCCGAATATCTGGAGCGGTATAGAGCACTCGTTGTGCTCTCCGGTCGTCGAGACGATCCGTCGTTGGAGGTGGTCGTACAGGTGCTTTCCGCGGCAGTGGAGGGCGTGATTCACAAAGCTGCCCGGACCAAGACATTGAAGTCTGCAGAGTTGAGGCGTGAACTTGTGGCGATGATCCACTCGTACCTGTCTCAAGCTCATCCCTGATAAAAGTGCGATGCGTGATACAAGCCCATCCCCATGCATTTTTTGTGGACTGATGAGCAGCATCAGGGCAGCGGTATTGAAGGTCATGCTCGGTCCTCCGATGGGTTCAGGAGGCGAGTTTTATCATCACCAGACCGCTGGCGATCCGGACGGCAGCGATAAGGAGCATGGTGCTGGCGGCTTAGCCCAGCAAGAGATGCATTTTCAGTAATCGACGTACTTCACGCACATTGCACTAGAGTGGAATAGCCGAACATGGCCCATGCGCGCCGTAAATTCTTCGACCTGCATAGCGCCTTTTCTTCATCATCCGAAACTATACGAAACGAAGCCAAGGATTTAGCCTTGTTGTATAAATCAAATCGGCGCGATTAAGGTAGGAGCAAGCTCGCCTCCACACCTAGTTAAAACAGATAGCCGATGTAGATCGCCGCACCGCCACCGGCCTGCAAACCAGCGTTCACACCCGCCATGACCACCGCCCCCTTGGCCGAGCGCGCCAGTTGCCGGCTGACCGTGGCCGAAGCGATGAGCGAAGTTGCCGGATTGGAGCTCAGGGCCACCGACAAAGCCAGCAACTTGGGATCGAGCCCTAACAACAAGGCCGTGGCCGAACCACCGAACAACAGGCCCCCACCCACTTCGGTATACATGCAAGGGCCGGTAATGTCGTCGCTGGTCAGGTCGCGATTGACCAAGGCGTCACTGACGAACACCTTGCCGGTGCTGGGGAGCGCTTCTGCCGCACCGGCGGCACTTACGCCCTTCCCTTTGATCTGGATATTGATCTTGCCGAAACGCGGCAGCCGTGCGCCAAACCCGCCCCCCACACCGACCCCGCCATAGCGGTAGCTGACGTCCTCGCCCTGGGGCGAACGCAGGATAATCGAGCCGCCGCTGCCCGCCACCATGACCACAGTCAGGCCGCCGCCGCTGGCAGTCTGGTACTGCCAGCGACTTTCATTGACCGGGAGTGGGATGTTGTAGCTCATACGTTCATATTCCTTTATGTGGATGAGCCGCACCGCGGCCGCGTTGACGGAAGGCTTTTAGCAGGCCGACTAGGGTGAACACCAGACCCATCACTCCCAGTACTCCGGAAGTGCCCCACAGGGCGGCCGGAGCATCGACGATGGCGCTGCCGGCCGGCTGCTCGGGCAGGTAATGCACCCGCACCGGCTGGTCTTTTTGATAGCCAAAGATAAAGCCACCCTGGGGATAGGAAATCTTTTCACCGCTGACTGTGGTGAAGGCGATCTCAGGATGCGAACCACCGGCATTCAAGTGGCTGACGATGCCATCGGCGGTCTGTGCCCGGGCGAGGAAGTCGCGTCGGTCGAGGGAGATATTGACGGCAATGCCCAACAAGCCAATGCCAATCAGGGCAAAAAGCAGGCCCAGCAGAATCGTCCCGATGCGTGACGAGGTGTCGTTAGCCATGGTTTGTTCCGATACTCATCCATGAAAGAAGGCAGCGACGATAACAAAAAGCAGGCTATGTCGTAATGGTATTCACATGCTCAAACCTCAGTTTGTTCTACCCGCAACTTGTACATCATCGTCGTTCTTAGCACGGGACAATCCATGCTCGTACTTCAAAAGTACGTGCGGAATAATGCCGTTGAACAAACCAGGCGCCTCGGCACCAGCATGACCGCGATCTTCTCCTGCCCCTGGGGAAAAGACGGTCTCCCCAGCCCACGCGTCCTCCCAAAACAAATTGGCGTAGATGACCGCTGTGGCGCGTCGTGCAAGTCTCGCGAACCGGGCAAGAACGGACTACTGTTGCGGATGCTAAGCTTTGTCCGCACACACTTTAGCACTTCAAACGCAGCATACCAGAGCAAACGTCACGGCTGTATTGAGAGGATATTCCGCATTTTGTCGCAAGCGGCTTCTGCCCGCTCACGTCGGCGATAGATTCCGAATTCGACCCTGCCAGCGGACGTACGAAGGAGACAGCGATAGATTTTTCCACCTTCATTATTATCGCTTTCCTTTTCAATCGCGGGCATCGGCAGAAGCTGACGATTGACGTATTCTTTTTGAACTTTCCAAAGCCATCGGCGGACGATTAGCCAATTATCACAGCTCTCCGCCCAAGTGGAACATACAGATTTTTTCCACGATATAGAGTATTAACGTATTAACGAATGCTCGTGCTATCGCTTGTTCTCGTCAGGACGCTACCTATCGCTGGCAACGCCCTGGCGAGTTGGCATGTAAGGGAACGGCTAACGTGCTCCTTTACATGCACGCAAAAGCCCCAGCCCAAATCAGCCGTCACCGCCCCCCCCGCAGGCAATCAGCTCAATAAGGCCCATTTGATACCACTTGTTCTGGCAACTCCATCCATGCTCAAAAGTAAAGGCACTGGCCGTGCCGCTGAACGCAAGACCCACTGAAAGCGCCAGCGCCATTCCAATAGTCGAACGAACTTTCTTCATGTTGTTTTTCACGAGAACCACCTCTATCACTTGATCGCTGGTCCGAGCCGGGGCGCGGTTTTCAAAATCAACCACCCTTCCTTTGGCAGGGACATCCTTTGCTTCATTGAACGGCATCTCAATCAGACAGCGCAGGACAGTGCTCCACCTAATCAATCTCGATCGAGTGGAGCGCTCGCCTCAGGCCCATTAGATGACGGCGAGCCAGCCACATCAATACGACAGATGACCTATTACCAGCGCAAAAAGACAGGTAAAACCGTACTCCAGCTAACCAACTTACCTGGCGAAATGCTTGGTGAGTTCGAGCAAGGTCGCTCGCAATTCGGGCGGACGTACGGGCTTGGCGAGGATCGAGATATTCATATCCGTCAACATGCTGCGGATACGCTCGATTTCATGGCCGGTCATGATCATCGCCGGCACTTCCCAACCACGCTGTTCGCGTATCGCGGCGATACACTCGGAGCCTGAAATCTTAGTGCCCAGGTCAAAATCGGCAATAATGATGTCGCAGTCGGTGATCACGTTCAGTCCCTCGCTGTGCGTCTCCACCTCGCACCCCCATTTTTCCAGCAAGGCCGAGGTCGCCATCAGCACGTTGGAATCGTCTTCCACCAGACACACCCGCAGGCCCTGCAGGCGGCTTTGCATGGTGACCGGCCGTTGCTCCTCGGGGCGCGGCATGATGCGCTCCAGCCCCCGAATAGTGGCGCGTGTACCCTGGCCGAGTCGAGAGTCCAACTGGATATCCAGGGCAATCAACTCACTTATGCGCTTGACGATGGAAAGGCCCAGCCCCAGGCCCTCAACGTCCTTGTCGCGGGCGTGACGCACCCGGTAGAACTCCTTGAAAACCTGTGGCAAATGTTCGGCGGCGATGCCGCGGCCCTTGTCGTAGATGACAATGGCCAAGCCATCGCCCCTAGGACGCACCCCCATCAATACCGGCCGGCCGGAGGCATATTTGAGCGTATTGGAGACCAGGTTCTGCACCATGGTGGCCAACAACCCGGAATTGACATTCACCCACTGCCGGCAAGGGCGCAGACGCAGCTCGACCCCTGCCCAGCGCGCGGCCTCGGTGTTCTGTTTGACCACGTCCTCCAGCAGCGCGCCCAAGTTCACCGGCTCCGATTGCGGCTCCAGCTTGCCGTTGTCGAGGGTATAGATATCCAGAATCGAGCGGAACAGCTGGGAGACGGTATGCAGCGAGCGGTCGATGTTGTCCACCAGCCGCAGTTCTTCGCCACCCAGGTTGGCGTCGCGCAGGCACGCGGTGAACAGGCCGATGGAGTGGATCGGCTGGCGCAAATCGTGGCTGGCCTGGGCCAAGAAGCGCGACTTTTCCTGGTTGGCGGCGATCGCCTCTTCCGAGGCAATGCGTGTCCGCTTGAGCAAAATATGGGCGTAGGCCGGCACCACAATGGTGGTCACGATCAGCATCAGGAACATGTAGGGCTGGCCGCGCCAGAACGGTGTCAGCACGAAGATCATCACTAGCATGCTCAATGCAATGAGTGTCGCCGCGGCCAAATAGCGCGAGCCGAAGCGCATGCCGTTGCCCAACGTGACCCAGAGCAAGGCGGCGTACACCGGCAACGCGCCCTCCCCGCCCACGATCATGGCGAAAGCGATGCCGCTGTAGTCATGGGTCATGGCGAACAAGCGGCGCCAGAAGAAGTGTCCTGGCCAGCACTTGATCGCCATGCGCAACGGCACCGCCACGCTGATAAAAAACGCCATGTACCACATGATCGGCACATAGGTGGAAAAATCACTGGAAGGTAGAAATGCCACCACAAAAATATATAGCGAGGCACAGGTGCTGACCGTCAACCGCAACGTTGCCTGATCCAGCTCGCTGTTCTTTTCCGTCATGTTCATTGCGACTCTCCAGCGTGAAAAAGCTGCTTCAAACTTGAAACAGAGCGTAACAATTTGGGTTAGGATGCGCTGATAAGCAGGTGCCATGGACCTTGAGCATGACGCATAGAATCATAGTGGCAGATGACCACCCTCTGTTTCGCGAAGGTATGCTGAGAACCATTGAGCGGCTTATACCGACGGCGATCATTGAACAGGCGGGCAATCTTGATGAAGTCCTGGCATTGGCGCGGTCCGGCGCGGAAGTCGATTCGTTGATTCTGGATCTGCGCTTCCCCGGTATCACGTCGATGCAAGTCATCGGCCAACTGCGCAATGAGTTCAAACGCACGTCGATCATCGTAGTGTCGATGATCGACGACCTGGAGATTATTTCTCAGGTCATTGCGCAAGGCGCTGATGGCTTTATCGGCAAAAATGTTGACCCGACCGGCATCGCCGAAGCCATCATGGCGATTCGTGAAGGCGAAGTGGTGGTCAAATACAATCCTGAAAATCCGCTCCTGGACCCCAGCCTTTCCTCGCTCACCGCACGCCAAAAGCAAGTGCTGGGCCTGATCGCGGCCGGCAAAACCAACAAGGAGATCGCCAGGCAACTGGGCATCTCGCCGTTCACCGTACGCATCCATGTTTCAACGCTATTCAAAACCCTGGGTGTGCCCACCCGTGCGGCAGCGGCGGCTCAATTCAGCAACTTTCCCGGCGCCAGCAGGTGGGCGGGCAAACTCGAGACATGAGTCGCCACATAGAGGTATCTACACAGCCTTGATTGATCGTTCACACGCTCTGCGTGTGAATGCCGCTTGGGACGGCCCGCGTCCCGCCGAACAACGTGACGCAGGGCGTCACGGGATGCATTACCACGCGTAGCGTGGGAATGATCAACCTTTGGACGGTGTGTATGTCGTTTGATAAAAATGGCTCATGCCCCTAGCGCTCAGAAGCGGACCTGCACACCTAGACAGCATCACAATGGGTAAAACGGTTATCCAGAACTTTATACTTCCCCCCTTGCTTAGAGAATGCGCGATCACAAGAAACTTGCGATCGCCTTGCTGTGCCTTCGTGGCCAAGCTGAATAGAAAGTGTTGAGCTTCAAGATTCGTTCGCTACTACCCTGTAGAGTCGCACAACACTTGTATTTTCACACTAGCACACCTGTACTATTGCCAGCATATTTTGAATAGCTTTAAATCACTGAACATCTTAAAGTTTATTTCATCCAACGACACACGCGCCCATACCTGCTTGTGTCTCGTGTAAACAATCTATTATCCATGCATATTGCATCCATGGGCGCACACGCTATAAGGGAACTATGACTGTGACAACTTCGAGCAATTTGAAATATTTTCGTAATGTCGCTGTGGCGCTTGGTGTCGCAATAACCTTATCAGGCTGCGCGGGCCAGGGGGATCAGCTTGGAGATTTTATGGGCGATCCACTTGGAAGCCTCACTGGAGGGGGTGGGGCTAAGTACACGCCCGCTTTTGTTAAAGCCAATCTCATTAAAGGAAAAACGACGATCGCAGAAGTGCGTCAAAAGTTTGGTGCGCCTTATGAAGTCCATCGGAGTCTAGAAGGGAATGGCGAGGCTGAAGACTGGAGTTACAAGAAAGGCGAAGAAGGCATGAACGCAATGCTAAAAATGTACCGTAAGTACGCACCTACCCAAAACTCACTCGACTCTTACAATCAGGAAGCGAAAGTAGGAAAAGCGTATGACGTAATGGACGATGTCGGCACTGTAACTGGAACTAAGACAACGGAGAAAAAGTCAAGCTACGATTTCTTGCGAGTTCGATTTGTAAACGGCGTGGTTAATAGTTATACCCTAAGTTAAGTCTGACAGATGCTTTTCGCCCCCAAGAATTAATGGGATTTACAGACCGGCGTTAATGATATAGAAAAGCAGACGGCAGTCATACTGCCGATTGCTATTGCTGGGAGCTCTTCCTTTTATGAGGGGCTCCCGTGCTTAATCTGGACGCGCCCATGCAGCAGAGCAGGCAACCCGTGCTCGTTGAGGCATCAAGGCTGCTGTCCGCCCTCGCGCGGCGCGCGGCATAGGCACTGCTGGCCCTAACCCTGTGTACAGTATTGCTGGAATCCCAAAGGACCTCGAAATTTTGGCTGTCATGCACATTGGCAGCGCTTAACTCGCCAGCTTCCGCTTCGCTTAGTATGGCAATGGCCTACTCTTCAGCACACACTCTTTCATGTCTAATCTCACCTAGCAGAGAGTTGCACTCCAAATAAGTTTGCCACTCATAAACCGGGGCAGGAGGTCGGTAACTATAGAGTGGATTCGTACACGGTTTACTAATGCGTCCCGCGCGCGATAATGCACGCAGTGTCGTTTGGTGTCAGAAGAGATTAATCACGTGGAAAAGAACAGCGAACTCGACCAGGCGACGCTGCGATTGACCGTCAGCGCCTGCGCATGGTTCTACATGGTCATACTGACCGCCCTGCACCCCGGCGACATCGCGACCTATACGCCCATTATTGTGTATATCTCGACGTTCATCATTGCGTCGATATTCCTGCGCATGGCGATCAAGCGCTGGCCAGGGCACTTCTTCTGGCGCCGCTTGTTCTCCATGCTGCATGACTATACCGGTATCGCATTCGCCATGGTCCTGGGAGGCGAAGGTGCGTTGCCTATCTACGCCGCGCTGCTCTGGGTGACCCTGGGTAATGGCATGCGCTTCGGCTCACACTATCTGGCCCTGGCAACCGTGATCGCGTTGTCTACCCTGATCGTTATCTTCTGGTTGAATCCGTTCTGGCGCGCCCAGCCCTTCATGTTCCTGATGCTGATCGTGACCACCATTGTGGTGCCGGCCTACGCCCATATTCTGCTCAAGCGGACACGCATTGCCTCGGAAGAGGCAATCGCCGCCAACCAGGAGAAGTCACGCTTCCTGGCCCAGGCCAGCCATGACCTGCGCCAGCCGATCCACTCCATCGGCCTGTTCACCGCGTGCCTGCGCGACGCTAGCCTGAGGGGTGAAGAACTGCGGCTGGTGGACAACATCGACCGCTCGCTGCATACCGTCTCCCAGCTGTTCCGCTCGATTCTGGATATCTATACCCTCGACAACCGAAAGGTCGAGCCGCAATCGGAGCCGGTGAACCTCGGCGCGCTACTACAGGAGGTGGTCAAACAGAACACCGAGGCCGCGCGCTGGGCCGGGATCGAGCTGCGCCTGCGCCCTTGCCGGCAGTGGGTCGACATCAATCCCGGACTGTTGACCACTATGGTGCAGAACCTCGTCTCCAATGCGATCAAATATGCCGCGGGAGAGCCGGTGCTGATTGGTGTCCGCCGCCAGGCAAAGGGCTTGGCCGTGGTGGTTTACGACAAGGGCTGCGGGATTGGCGCCGAACACTTGCCGCAGGTTTTCAAGGAGTTCTATCGGGTGCGCCATGTACGCGACAAGGATGTCGAAGGGCTCGGGCTGGGCCTGTCCATCGTCAAGCGTATCAGCCAGTTGCTCAATGTGGACGTGCATATCCGCTCCACTCCCGGACGCGGCACCCAAGTGGCAATTGCCGGTTTGCAGCCAGCAGCCCCCAGGGCCACGGCGCCTCGGGTGAAAAGCGTCCATGAGCGCCTGACCGGGTTGCGGATCTGCTTGATAGAAGACGACACCAATGTGTTGATGGCGACCAAGGCCCTGCTCGAGAAATGGGGCTGCGTGGTCGAAACCCACGGCGATGCGGATACCCTGAGCAGCGATTGCGACATCATCATTGCCGACTTTGACCTAGGCACCAGGGTCTCGGGGGCCGAATGTATCGCGGCAATACGCGAGCACCGTGGTCGCGAGGTGCCTGCCTTGATCATCACCGGGCACGAAATCGAGGCCATCCGCCAATCGCTGAACACACTGAATATCTCGGTACTGGCCAAACCCGTGCGACCGCCGGAGCTGCGTAGCGTGCTGTTTGAACAGATCAAGTCAATCGAACGCACGGCGACTTAGCCGTGGATCAATCGCTGGCCTAGCTATAGCGCCCTGCGAAGCGTGCCGCGGCGACCGCTCGATTAGGGACATTCAACACACGGATCAGCGAAGACACATGAACACGCACGGTATACGGAGAGATTTGCAGTTCAGCAGCAATTTCTTTATTGGTTTTACCTTGTGCAATCAAGTGCCAGACTTCCCTCTGCCTCGACGTCAGTTTGCTCATCGCTTCATCACCTTCGAAAGACGGTGACTCATCGGATTCGTACTTGACCACTACTTGGCCATTACGAATGTCGTTGATCGCACTGCGTACTTCTTCGGCTGAAATATTCTTGCCAATAAAGCCATTCACGCCCGCCTCCATGACACGCGCAATGACCACACCGTCATCCAGTGCCGACACCACAATGATTGCAGTATCGCCTTTTTCCTTGCACAGTTTTGCCAGCTCTTTCAGGGAGCACAGCCCCGGCAAACGCACTTCAATAAACAACATCGCGACAGGCTGCCAACGCTCCAGAAAGATGCAGACTTCTTCCAAATTTCCCGCTTGCCTTATTTTTGCTCCAGGTATTAAACACTCGAGTAACCCTATCATCCCCTCTCGGTAAAGCGGGTGCTCATCCGCCACGACAATTCGGCAACTCATATCAGGAAGCACAACCCGTTCAGAAATGAAAACAAGCACCGATCATGTCCGAGTCATACAACTTATGAAATAGAACACCTGAACTAGTACACCTGTACTAGTTATCCGAAACACTGGGCATTCAGAAACTTCCCTCTCCATAGAAACATCACGTTGGCAGCGTTAGTACAACCTCGCCCTCCAAAAATAACTGCCTGTTTCAGGACAAAATGGATCTAGTTGGCGCGCGTTTCATAACGCATCTTGACCACTTCAACGATGCGTTCCTGCCCCTGCGTACCCGAGGGGCTGACTGACCTGATTGACTGCCCGCGGTATGGCCCTTCGACAGGAAACCAATTCTGCACCACCACCCTCTGTTTCGGTTGTTCACCGGATGCCGGTCCCGAGGAAATTTCATTGGTGAACCGACAGGTCTCGAACGTCCCGAGCGGCGTCTTGATCGTCTCACGGCCGTGATAGGTCAGCTTTTCCGTCACCTCGAAACCCACCGTCACACCGCCGCTACCGGCCTGGCTTTTGTAACTGACGCTGACGGTCTGCCCGGGCTGCAAATCCAGCGGTGTGGCCGGAGGCGGCGTGTAAAGGGTGGTAGTCAACGAGGCGCCGGCGCCGTGCTGATCGCCATAGCGAATCAACTGGCCGTCCTTGATTTGCGCGTAGGTGGTTGTGAGAAATACGGGTGAATTATTCATGAATGTGGTGTGCAATGAAGCCACCGGCCTGGTTCCCGCGAAGTCTTTACGGCCAAGCGTTTGAGTTTTACTGCGGCTAGTTACCGGCGACACGTTGTCGCGACTCTCATAATCCACCACGGTGCCTGGCTGGAAATCCGCTTCATTGGTGCAGGGTGCCGATGAAGCCGTGCCGCCCACCGCTGCGGTGGTCCAGGTAGAGCCTGCGAGCATCATCGCGGTCAAGGCCATCGCCAGCGGCACGCCGCACGGAGTGTTCGCTTCAATTCTTCCGGTCGGTATATTTTTCAAAAACAGATCCTTGTTCACGTTCGATCAGAAACGATCAATGGCGTGGAAGTTGAATGCCGAGGACGGATCAACGGCAGAGCCACTGTGATCCCACGCTAAAGGGCGAGGCAATAGGACAGCTGTGCTATTGCGTGATCCTGATCGCACCGGTTTTATAAGGTTTTATCGAGCGCTCGGAAAAAAGATGCCTTTATTGAAAAAAACAGCAGCGGCTACCCTGACGCTAGCTATCACCCTGAACCTTAGTATTCAGGCCTCGTCAACCGTGCAGGCAGCAGACAACAAGGCTTTCAATGCCGCCAGCCTGCCCGTGTCGGATGCGCCGTTGGGCGCCTTTCCCTACATTGCGCTGCCCACTGGATATGTCAGCGCAACCACGCCCGATGTCTCCGAATTCGATCAGGTGCCCTTCTGGACCGGCGATCGCCTGCAAGCGGTGGAAGGCAAGGTCTGGTCGGCGCATATCGACGCGGCGCAGGGTAAGGCATTCTCCAATATCGAGTTGCAGCGTAACCTCGAATCAGTGGTGTCGTCCTTGGGCGGCAACAAGATCTTCGACGGCAGGATTGCGCAAGACGCTGCTCAGAAAATCCAGGAATGGCCACGGGATTTCGCGCTCAAATACAACAGCGGCCTGGGCGACATCTGGAACAATGCCGCGCAAGTCTTCGTTATCCATCGAGCCGACCGCGACATCTGGATTCATTTGTGCAGCTACTCGTTTGGCGGCGGCCTGCTCATCGCAGAAACCAAACCTGTTCAGATAACCGCCGGTCTGTTGCCGGCCAGTGAACTGAAAGCGCAGATAGATAAAACCGGCAAGGTGGCATTGCACGTCAACTTCGCGACTGACCAGACCCGCATCCTTCCCGATTCGCAACCGCAAATCGAGCAACTGTCGCAGTTACTCAAACAGGATGCCTCGTTGAAATTGGCCATTAACGGCTACACCGACCGCACCGGTGATCCCGCGCACAATAAGACACTGTCATATGACCGCGCCAAGGCTGTCGTCGCCGCCATCACCGCCAAGGGCATAGACGCGGCCAGGTTGTCGGCTGCTGGCTTTGGAGATGCTGACCCGGTGGCCGACAACGTCACCGAAGCGGGCAAAGCGCAAAACCGCAGGGTCGAGTTGGTCAAGCAGGACTGAGGGGCCTCCAGGCGGCAGAGCACATCGATTGGCGAACGCCCCTTCAGTCGCTCATGAGGCTCAGAAACCGTCCGATAAAGCCTCCATGCATCGACATCCGGAAACCGCGCTAACGCAGCAAGTACCAACTTGTACCGCAGTGGATCAAGTTGCCAATCGGGAATGCGCTGACCGCGATTCCCCAGACTAAGGGATAGCAGGCGCCGAGCCTCGATATGGGGGTTGATCTGATCTCGGGATTTTCCTGCCAGTTTGGCGAAGACAAGCAGCGGCAAATTATTCGAAGCTTCATAGGTGGCCAGCATCTCGGCGCGCAGACGTTGTATCTCAGATACTTGGGGTTCGTGCAGCTGTTCAGTCTGCGTTGACGCAGGTAGGACGGGTGAATACTGAGCCGGGTTAAGGACCGGTTCGTTGCTTACGGACTTTTTAGAGGCTGGGACCGTCGTCGCTGGGAAGCCACTGCTGTACAGAACGGCGTTTGCGTTCGCGCTTTGGCAGCCACGACCGCGATGAGCTTGCACCGGGTCTACGCAGCTATCACCTCATCTACTCACGCCAGCAGGCTAACCCCCCCATGGAACGGTCAAAAGCCCGCGCCTTATCGTGTTCTATCGCGTGGCAAACGACGACGTGATCGAGGTCGTCCGACTCCTTCATGACGCAATGAAAGTGCAACTGCACCTGCCCAGCGACTGATCACCGACCTAGCCCAAAAGCTTAACTGGCCATGAACAGCGAAGGTCTGGCGCCCCCTCTACATCTCAACCTGAGCGCCCTCGCTCTCAGCCGACTCGGCGGCCAATTGAAGCGGGAGGTTCTGGGCCCGGACGGACTATCGAGACCCACGACAACTGCCGATGGACACGCGGGTCGATGCCCTTGGCGACCAGGACCCTTGCAATATCACATAGAGCACGAGCATCTCGTAAGCTAATTTCAGGATAGGCACCAAGAGAAATACGGGGTTGCTTATCCGCCCAGGAAAAGCGGAAGTGCCAGCACTTGGCGCCTTTCGTATTAACGAAAAGGGCGAGGCCGTTGTAGTCAGGGAGGGTGTTGTCCTTGGCACGGGGTTTGGCGTGCCGGACTGCCGTATTGGTGAGAGCCATCGTACAATCTCCGTCTCGTTTGAATAGAGGAGATTTGTACGGTTTCCAGAGAGGCGAGTCCCACGAAAAAATGATCGACCAAGCACCGGATTAATGTACTAAAAAACGTGGCTGGTAGTGCTTTCGAGTGGAACTTACTGGAACGAAAAAAGAGGCCGAAGCCTCTTTTTCAGTTTCTGCAGACTTCAATAGTAGCCTGTAGAACAATAATTGGAGCGGGAAACGAGACTCGCATCTGGCGTCCGACCCATTGAAATCTAAGGGGTTTCTTTTCTTGCCGAAGCAGGAAAAGACTTAATTCTGGACTCGTTTTTGGGGAATATCAAGGGCCAAGAAAGCGTGATTCCGGGCTGTGCCATTTGCTTCTACCGATAGCCAGCCGGACGGCAGCGTCCGGTCTGGACAATACTCACTGACTTCTTGGATAACTAGAGGGCGGCCTGAATCTGCTCCTACTGTAGCGACCCATCCAGCTACTCAGTTCAGTAGCCTTATAAATCGTTCTTCTGTAATGAACAGCACCGTCTGACCCAGCTCGGCCCAGATACGCAGGGTTTCTTCATTCATGCTGTTGCGGCTGATGGCATCCAGCGCGGCGACTTCGAGCCCACCGGCAAACTGCCGTCAGAAGCGGAGTTGGGCGAACGCTTTGCGGTGAGTCGCGTTACGGTGCGTCTGGCGGTGGGCAAGCTTTGCGATGACGGAGTGGTGGAACGCAAGCAAGGCAAAGGCACCTTCGTGGCGGCCAAGCAGGTTCGACATGGGCTGGATGCGTTGCGCAGCTTTCATGAAGCCTTGTTGCTGCAAGGGCTCAAACCGAGCATGCGCGTCATCAATCACGCGTTGCAGCCAGTACCGGAGGATATGCGTGGGTTGTTTGAAGCCTCGGATGATTGCCTGCTACTGGAACGACTGCATTTTGTCGACGACGACCCCATCGCACTCGGGCGCAGCTATTTGCCGGCTGAACTGGCCAGCGTGGTGTGGACCGATGTCGAGCACCAACCGATTTACTCGATTCTGGAGTCGATCACCGGCATGGCGGTCACTCGCGCCGACCTGGCGATCCGCGCGCAGGAAGCCGACAAAACCCTGGCTAATGCCCTGCACATCAAACGCGGTGCAGCACTGTTAGTCATGGAGCGCACTTCGTACTTCGCCAACGGCCGCTGCTGCGACCGCACCAGGTTTTTCATCCGGCCGGAACGCTATGCCTTTGTCCTCAGCGGGGTGTTCAAATCCCCAAGCGCCCGTTGAAACGAGCGCTTGTTCGCCTTGGCGGGTTTACCCCAGAGCGGCAAATCCCCTTTGCAGATCCTCAATCAACGCCCCGACATCCTCGAGTCCAATGTGTAACCGCAAGACCGGATTCAATTGGCGATCCGAGACGCTATTGCGATCCGATGGGTCAGCAACCGTAACGAGGCTTTCGTAGCCTCCCCAGGAAGCCCCCAGACCGAATACCTGCAGCGCATCGATGAAGCGCTCGACGCCGGTGACCTCATCATTTCGCAGTTCGAAGGACAGCAATCCGTTGCTGCCAGCGAAGTCCCGCCGCCACAGTGCGTGATTGGGATGATCGGGCAACGCCGGGTGGAAGACCCGTTTCACCTGCGGCTGTGCTTGCAGCCAGTGAGCGATATCCAGGGCCTGGCGTTCGTGCACCTCCATGCGTGCCGCCAGGGTACGTGCGCCGCGCAGCACCAGATAGGCGTCGTCGGGACTGACGGCAATGCCAACGGTATCGCTCATGGATGCCAGTGGCTGCCAGACGTCTTGCCGGGTGCAGACGCTGCCCATGACCACATCACTGTGACCGCACAGGTACTTGGTCAACGCCATGATTGAGATGTCCGCGCCCAGTGCCAGTGGTCGATACAGATAGCCCGAGCCCCAGGTGTTGTCCACGGCTAACAGGATGTCCCGTGGTTTACACAGCGCCGCGATGGCCGGCAAGTCGCCGAGTTCATACAGCAATGAACCGGGTACTTCGGTGTAGACCATTTTCGTGTTGGCTTGCAGTTGCGCCTGCAAGTCGCTGCCGTCAGGCGCGAAGTAATTGACCTGGATTCCGAACGGCTCAAGCAGGTCCCGTGCCAGACGCCGCACGGGAGCGTATACCGCGTCGGTGATCAGCACATGGTCGCCGGGCCGCAGGTACGCAAGGAACGTCTGTGCCACCGCCGCCAGCCCGGTACCGAACAGGCGGGTACGGTAACCGCCCTCCAGCTCCGTCACCATATCTTCCAGGGCAAACGCCGTCGGGTTGCCCCGGGCGCCATAACTCAGAACGCGCTCGGTATCACGGCGAGCACGGGCGTCGCGCATTTGCGTCAAGTTGTCGAAAATCACCGTACTCAACCGGCTGACCGGAACGTTGACGCCCCGCCCGCCC
>NZ_JAIOKW010000019.1:0-98416 GCF_020093335.1 Pseudomonas fluorescens group sp.
GAAACTTGAGCTACCGCTAGGGAGCAATTTGGTTGAGCAGCAGCTTTTGCTGGAGCATTTCAAACATGAGTTCAATTACGTACGCCCTCATGAAGCGCTTGGTATGAAACGTCCGGGAGATGTGTATATGCCGTCTACCCGACTTTATCCAGGATGCTTACCCGATGTGGAGTATCCGGCAGAAATGCGGGTTCGAAGTGTCAGGCAGGATGGATCGATCAAGTGGAATGGCAAGTTGGTATTTGTCAGCGAGGCATTATCCGGGGAAAGGATAGGGCTCAAAGAAGCTGAGGATGATGTCTGGGATTTGTACCTGTGTGATTATCCCTTGGGGAGGCTTGGACGAGGTATGACCCGCGTCCAAGCCTCAAATGTGTAAACGATGTCCCCGGTTTCAGATGTAAACGATGTCTACGGTTCTACACCCCTCCCACATTTATTCCCCAGCGCCTACATAAATTGCTGTACATCCATACAGATAACAGTTGCTCAAATCCCTCAGACTAAGCATCCTGCAAGGCATCAACCCCATCTGATGTGATGACCATGCGGCTGTACCTCTGTGAAAAACCCTCCCAGGCCAAGGATATTGCGGCCGTGCTCGGCGCCAGCCGCCGGGGCGACGGTTGCTGGCTGGGCAATGGGATCACAGTCACCTGGTGCATCGGCCACCTGTTGGAAACCGCCCCGCCCGATGCGTACGATGCCAAGTACAAACGCTGGGTGCTGGCCGACCTGCCCATCGTCCCGGAAAAATGGAAGATGCTGGTCAAACCCAAGACCGCCAGCCAATTCAAGGTGGTCAAGCGACTGCTGGGCGAAGCGCAGGAATTGGTGATCGCCACCGACGCCGACCGTGAAGGCGAGATGATCGCGCGCGAGTTGGTGGAGCATTGCCGCTATCGCGGGCCGATCCAGCGGCTGTGGCTGTCGGCGCTCGACGATGCCTCGATTCGCAAGGCCCTGGCGGCCCTCAAACCCGGCGCCGAGACCTTCAGCCTGTATCACTCGGCCCTGGGCCGCTCCCGCGCCGACTGGTTGATCGGCATGAACATGAGCCGCCTGTTCACGCTGCTCGGGCGCCAGTCCGGTTACCAGGGCGTATTGCCCGTAGGTCGGGTGCAAACGCCGACCCTGCGCCTGGTGGTGGACCGCGACCGCAGCATTGCGGATTTCGTGCCGGTGGCTTACTGGGCCATCGATGTCGACCTGCACCACGAGCGCATGACCTTCACCGCCCAATGGCGCGCGGCCGAGGAGGCCTGTGATGACCAGGGCCGCTGCCTCAACCCGCAACTGGCGCGTGACGCCGCCGATGCCATGGCCAATGCCGCCACGGCGCGACTGGTGAAGCTACGCACCGAACGCATGCGTGAGGTCGCGCCCCTGCCCTTCGACCTCGGCACCCTGCAGGAAATCTGCTCCAAGAAACTCGGCCTCGGCGCTCAGGAAACCCTGGATATTGCCCAGTCGCTGTATGAAACCCACAAAGTCATCACCTACCCCCGCAGCGATTGCGGCTACCTGCCGGTCAGTCAGCACAGCGAAGCGCCGAAAATTCTGGCTGCGCTGGGACGCGCTGATGCAGCGGTAAACGCATTGATGCCGCATATCGATCCCCAGCGTCGCTCGCGGGCGTGGAACGACGCCAAGGTCAGCGCCCACCACGGCATCATCCCGACCGGTGCCGGCAAGGAGGTTGGGCAACTGACCGGTAAGCATCGTGCGGTGTACACATTGATTCGCGCGCGCTACCTGGCGCAGTTCCTGCCCAACCATGAATACGATCGCACCCAAGCGGATTTCGACTGTGCGGGCCAAGCATTGCGTGCGGTGGGCAAAGTGGTGATCGAGCCGGGTTGGAAACGCGCCCTGCCCGAAGCACTCACACCGGCTAAGGGCCGTGAAGCGCCTGTGCCGCAGGCATTGCCGACATTGGTGCAGGGCCAGGATTACGCGGTGGCCAAGGTCAACCTCAAGGACCTCTGGACCCAACCACCCAAGCCCTTCACCGAAGGCGACCTGATCAAGGCGATGAAAAACGTCGCCAAGCTGGTGGAAGACCCGCTGCTCAAGCAAAAGCTCAAGGACACCACCGGCATCGGCACCGAAGCCACCCGCGCCGGGATTATCCAAGGGTTGCTCGACCGAGGTTACCTGGTGAAGAACGGCAAGGCGCTGTCGGCGACACCGGCGGCGTTCAGCCTGATCGACGCGGTGCCCCGCGCCATCGCCGACCCTGGCACTACCGCGATCTGGGAGCAGGCGCTGGACATGGTACAAAGCGGCGAAATGAGCCTGGAAGAATTCGTCGCCAAACAGGCGGCCTGGATGAGCAAGCAGGTGGCGCGCTGCAATGGCATGCGCATGACCATCACCGGCCCGGCCAGCCCGGCAGGTCGAGGCGCTACGCCGTGGAAAAACAAACGCAAGAGCGCGCCACGCAAGACGACAGCCAGCCCCAAGCGGGCAAAAAAGCCGACAAATGCTGGGTGAATACTGAAAAAAACCGGCGAATGACGCTTTTCGACGGGTTTAACGCCGCTTTGGACCTTGCCTCGGCGTGGGCCGTCTAGGATTCTGTAAGGGGACCCTGACTAACTAACAACAACACCGGAGTGGCCGCCATGAAAACCGTTGCACAAGTGCTCAAAAGCAAGGACCAGAAAAACCAGGAGGTCCATACCATCAAACACGACCACACCGTGTTTGAAGCACTGGTCCGGATGTCGGAGAAAAACGTCGGGGCCTTGCCGGTCATCAAGGAAGGCGTGGTGGTAGGGATCATCAGCGAACGTGATTACGCACGTAAACTCATCCTCAAAGGCCTGTCGTCGGTCACCACTCGGGTCGATGAAGTCATGAGTTCTCCGGTGATCACCGTCGACTCCCATAAAAAGGTCGATGAGTGCATGAACATCATGACCGACAGTCACCTGCGTCACCTGCCGGTGGTCGAAGACGGCAAACTGTTGGGCCTGCTGTCCATCGGCGACTTGGTCAAAGAAGCCATCGCCGACCAGGCTGACCTGATCAAACAGCTGGAGCAGTACATCCGCGGCGAATAGGGGACCCCATGCTCGACACGCTGGAACATCAAGAGGACCACCTCGACACCCTGCACCGGGCCATGGCCGAACGGCGTTTTCTGGTGTTGACCGGTGCGGGGATCAGCACGTCGTCGGGCATTCCCGATTACCGCGACAGCGAAGGCGTGAGCCGAGGCCGGGCACCGATGATGTACCAGGAGTTCCTCGCCACCCCGCAGGCACGTCGCCGTTATTGGGCACGGGCGATGCTGGGGTGGCCAAGGGTACGCATTGCGCAACCGAACCAGGCACACCTGGCGTTGGCAACCTTGCAGCAGCGCGAGCGCATCAGCGGGCTGATCACACAAAACGTCGACACCCTGCATGATCAGGCCGGCAGCCACGATGTGATCGAACTGCACGGCAGCCTGCATTGGGTGCTGTGCCTGGACTGCCAACAGCGCAGCGAGCGCGGTGTGATCCAGCGGCAGATGGAAATCGACAATCCCTATCTGGCGCAAGTCCATGCCGTGCAGGCCCCGGATGGCGACACCTTGCTCGACCCAGCCTTTGAAGAACACTTCCACGTCCCCCACTGTCCCCATTGCAATGGCGAGCGCTTGAAGCCGGATGTGGTGTTTTTTGGTGAGAACGTCGCGCCGGCGACAGCGGCCAGGGCGATGGCTGCGGTAGGACATGCCGAGGGGTTACTGGTGGTAGGGTCATCGCTCATGGCCTATTCGGCGTTTCGCTTGTGCAAAGCGATGGTCGAACACGGCAAGCCCGTGATTGCCATCAACCTGGGCAAGACCCGGGGGGATGAACTGCTGCAGGTGAAAATCGAGGCATCGTGCGAGCGGTTGTTGCCGTTGTTGGTCGATCGACTCGGCTAGCACAACCACATTGAACGGTGTTGAGTTTGCCCTCTCAGTCTCGCGACCCACCGCACAAAAAATGACGCTCAAGTCACGTTTTCCCGCATTCTCCCGTCCCCACAGCAATTTATGTAGTGAGCAAAAATAATCACTACATAACCGTTGACGTAACGATTTTGTCCTTGCATTATCGAGACGTCTCCCGGATCGGGAGCGTTGGCAACCAGCGTTTTGAACAAGCTCGTCTGACCGCCGAGCTGTTTTTTCCGGATGTGCACTGCCCACAAGGCGGATTGATGAAGCTGACCGGCCCAAAGGGCTCGGTACAAGGCGCTCAAATGCGGCTTGTCTTCGTTATGAAAGCATTGCGTAGCAGCTCATCAGCAAGACTACATGCATCAGGTTCAAGACCCTGCCCGTATTCGGCAGACCGTTGCTGACGCCCGGTTTTCGCAACCGGAGACAACTAAAGAAGTTTTAACGAACCAACTGATAGATCGCCAACTGGTCAAGGGGCTTACACATGAATCTGAACAACCAACCAACTATCGATGAATTGGCTGAGATGTTCGCAGCGCAGAAAGACACACTCGACGACCATATCCTGTGGATTGGCAAATCGGGCGAAGTGCAACTTGACTGCCTGGAGCCCAATACCGAAGAGGCCGAGTTCGACCGCAATCACCGCGAACTGGCAGCGCGCCTGAAGGTTTACCGTCGCGGCCAGGGTTATGTTGGTAAGAAAGCGGCAGCCGATCGTAATTTTATCGAGCAAGTCTTCCACACACTTAACACCGAATGGCAGAACCTCAAGGGCCAATCGCACGTTAAGGTAATTGATAGATACTGCTGATAAGAAACTAATTAACACATTAAGTCCGCCCGGTAAGCCGAGCGGACTTTTTTATTGCCATCGTTATTCTGTTATCAACAACAGCCGGCGCCTGCAGTGATCAGAGCGGAAACCGGCCTTTCGCGGCCTCATCCTGAAAAATATCAAACAACGCCTGCGCCGCCGCTGACAGCTCATGCCCCGGCTTGGTCAATACCCCAATCGGTCGCTCGATCACCGGGTCGGTCAAAGTGATGCAATGAGCACCCGCCTCTTCCATCTGCCGTGCGCACAACGCGGGTACCGCGCTGACGCCAAGCCCGCTGGCAACCATCTTGCCCACCGTCGCCAATTGATGGCTTTCCAGTGCGACCGGCAGCTTCATCTTTAGAGCGCCCAAGTGTTCTTCCAGCATCACCCGTACCGTGGACGGCCGTTGCAAGGTGATGAACGGCTGCTCCAGCAAGGTCTTCCAATCGATTTCGGCACACCCCGCCAACGGCGAATCACCGGGCACCACAGCGATGAAGCGGTCCAGGTACAACGGCGTGAACGCCAGCGACGACCCTTCTGACGGCTCGAACGCCACGCCCAACTCCACCTGGCGGTCACGCACCATCTCCAGCACCTGCTCGTTGATCAAGTCATGCACCGTCACGTTCACCTGCGGGTAACGTGCGCGGAATATCTTCAGGATCGGCGGTAACAAGTTGCCCGCAAACGACGGCATCGCCGCGACCGTGACTCGCCCACGCTGCAGCGTGAACCGTTGGCGCAGCTCATCCTCGGCGTTGTCCCAATCGGCAATCAGCCGGCGTGCCAGCGGAAGCAGGGATTCGCCTTCGGGTGTCAGCGCTACATTGCGCGTATTGCGGCTGAACAGGCGCCCACCCAGGCCTTCTTCAAGGCCCTTGATGGTCAGGCTCAGCGCCGACTGGGAAAGGTGCAGGCGCTCGCAGGCGGCAGCAAAACTCAGGCTCTGGGCCACGGCGAGAAACGCGCGCATCTGTTTGACGGTCATGAGGTTGCTCCGGGCGGCGGGTCGACTATGCTGTTTTCTAAATCAATCAACCTTAAAAAACAACTTAACAAATCAATCCGTCGGAGCAACACTCGGTTCATTGGCTGGCCCACACACAAGAAAAAGAGGTGCATATGGCAGGTTTCGATAAACGCGTGGCGTCCTATGAAGAAGCGCTGGCAGGCCTGGAAGACGGCATGACCGTGCTCTCCGGTGGTTTTGGCCTGTGCGGCATTCCGGAAAACCTCATCGCCGAGATCAAGCGCAAAGGCACCCGCGACCTGACCGTGGTGTCCAACAACTGCGGCGTCGACGGTTTTGGCCTGGGCGTGCTGCTGGAAGAAAAGCAGATCAGCAAGGTGATCGCCTCCTACGTCGGCGAAAACGCACTGTTCGAGAAGCAATTGCTCAGCGGCGAAATCGAAGTGGTGCTGACCCCCCAAGGCACCCTGGCCGAGAAAATGCGCGCAGGCGGTGCCGGCATTCCCGCTTTCTTCACCGCTACCGGCGTAGGCACCCCGGTCGCCGAAGGCAAGGAAACCCGCGAATTCAACGGCCGCCCGTACCTGATGGAAGAATCCATCACCGGTGACTTCGCCATCGTCAAAGGCTGGAAAGCCGACCACTTCGGCAATGTCATCTATCGCCACACCGCTCAGAACTTCAACCCGCTGGCCGCCACCGCCGGCAAGATCACCGTGGTCGAAGTCGAAGAAATCGTCGAACCGGGCGAGCTGGACCCGGCGCAGATCCACACCCCTGGCATCTACGTCGACCGGATCATCTGCGGCACGTTCGAGAAGCGCATCGAACAGCGCACCGTGCGCAAATAATCCGCCCCCAGCCCGAACAATAAGGACTCATAAAATGGCTCTTACCCGCGAACAAATGGCTCAACGCGTCGCCCGCGAAATGCAGGACGGTTTCTACGTGAACCTGGGCATCGGCATTCCGACCCTGGTCGCCAACTACATCCCCGAAGGCATGGAAGTCATGCTGCAATCGGAAAACGGCCTGCTCGGCATGGGACCGTTCCCGACTGAAGAAACCATTGATGCCGACATGATCAATGCCGGCAAACAGACCGTGACCGCGCGCATCGGTGCGTCGATTTTCTCCTCGGCCGAGTCCTTTGCAATGATCCGTGGCGGCCACGTCGATCTCACCGTGCTCGGTGCGTTTGAAGTCGACGTACACGGCAACATCGCCTCGTGGATGATCCCCGGCAAGCTAGTCAAAGGCATGGGCGGCGCCATGGACCTGGTGGCCGGTGCAGAAAACATCATCGTGATCATGACCCACGCCTCCAAGGACGGTGAATCCAAGCTGCTCAGGCAATGCAGCCTGCCGCTGACCGGTGCGAACTGCATCAAGCGTGTGCTGACCGACCTGGCGTACCTGGAAATCGAAAATGGCGCTTTTGTCCTCAAGGAACGCGCACCTGGCGTCAGCGTTGAAGAGATTGTGAGCAAGACCGCCGGTAAACTGATCGTCCCGGACCACGTTCCAGAAATGCACTTCCAGTGAGGACAGATCCCATGCAAGACGTCGTGATTGTTGCTGCCACCCGCACCGCCGTGGGCAGCTTCCAGGGTTCGCTGGCGACTATCCCGGCACCCGAACTGGGCGCCGCCGTGATCCGTCGCTTGTTGGAACAGACCGGCCTGGACCCGGCCGAAGTGGATGAAGTAATCCTCGGCCAGGTGCTCACCGCCGGCAGCGGCCAGAACCCGGCGCGCCAGGCTTCGATCCTTGCCGGCCTGCCCCACGCCGTGCCCAGCCTGACCTTGAACAAAGTCTGCGGCTCCGGCCTCAAGGCCCTGCACCTGGGCGCCCAGGCCATTCGTTGCGGTGACGCCGACGTAATCATCGCCGGCGGCATGGAAAACATGAGCCTGGCCCCCTACGTACTGCCCGCCGCGCGCACCGGGTTGCGCATGGGCCACGCCAAGATGATCGACAGCATGATCACCGACGGCCTGTGGGATGCGTTCAACGATTACCACATGGGCATCACCGCCGAGAACCTGGTCGACAAATACGGCATCAGCCGAGAAGCCCAGGACGCGTTCGCCGCGGCTTCCCAGCAAAAAGCCGTCGCCGCCATTGAAGCCGGGCGGTTTGCCGACGAAATCACACCGATCCTGATTCCCCAGCGCAAAGGCGACCCAGTGGCCTTCGCCGTGGATGAACAGCCGCGCGCCGGCACCACCGCCGAGTCCCTGGCCAAGCTGAAACCGGCCTTCAAGAAAGACGGCAGTGTCACCGCCGGCAATGCCTCCAGCCTCAACGATGGCGCCGCTGCGGTGCTGCTGATGAGTGCCGACAAGGCCAAGGCCCTCGGCCTGCCGGTACTCGCGCGCATCGCCAGCTACGCCAATGCCGGCGTCGACCCAGCCATCATGGGCATCGGTCCGGTTTCGGCCACTCGCCGTTGCTTGGACAAAGCCGGTTGGAGCCTGGGCGACCTGGACCTGATCGAGGCCAACGAAGCCTTCGCCGCCCAATCCCTGGCCGTGGGCAAAGAGCTGGAATGGGACACCGACAAGGTCAACGTCAACGGTGGCGCCATCGCCATCGGCCATCCGATCGGCGCCTCAGGCTGCCGCGTACTGGTGACCCTGCTGCATGAAATGATCAAACGCGATGCCAAGAAAGGCCTGGCGACCCTGTGCATCGGTGGCGGCCAAGGCGTGGCCCTGGCCCTAGAACGCAGCTGATTCAAGGAGCATGTGGCGAGGGAGCTTGCTCCCGCTGGGCTGCGCAGCAGCCCCCTGCACTAAAGAGCAACACGGAAAAGGCCTGGTTCCACGAAAACCAGGCCTTTTCTTCATGTGGTATTCCTGAAAAAACGCAGTCCATCTATGGGAGCGGGCGACTGCGTGGCACGACAAACACCGCACTCGCCCGCGCCACTCACTTCTGCCCCACGATGCTTTGCGTTAATCCGCCAGACCCGCTTTAATCGCCGTCAAATCCCCCCTGATCCCAAGGAACAGCAATGCGCCACCTGGACGGCAAACCAAAACCCTACCTGTTGCTCCTGCTGGCAGCGTTGGCCGTTGCAGGCTGTTCGCCCAAGGACCACTCCCGCGCCACGGTGATCAACGGCGAACAGGGCCGGGCCGGGGCACAACTGGCCTACGAGCACGAGCTGAGCCTGGCCCTGCCCGGCGCCCTGCTCGCCCCTCGTATGCAGGCCACCCGCGAGGCCTGCGAAACGGCACGCTTCGGTGCCTGCAATATCCTCGGCATCACCGAAGACAGCAGCGGCGGCCAGATCATTCTGCGCATTGCGCCGACCGGTGTGGAGCCGATCGTTGCGATGGCCGCAGAAGGCGGCAAACTCGGCCAGCGCATAACCACCGCCGAGGACCTGGCCGATGCCGTCGCCGACGTACGCCGCCGCCAGGACCGCCTGCAAGCCCAACAACAACGCCTGGATGAGTTGGCCAAACGCAAGGACATCACCGTCAGTGACCTGATCGTCTTGAGCAAGGAACAGGCCGCTATCGAAAACGAACTCCAGGAGCTGGCCCAGGTTGCCGCCGGCCAGCAACGTCGTCTCGACACCAACCGTGTGACGCTGAATTTCCGCTCCTCTGACGGCGCCAATCAGCAGTCACGCTTCAGCCGCATGTTCAGCAACCTGGGCGACAACCTGGTGGAAGGCACAGCCGACGCCCTGGAACGGTCAAGCTATGTGTTGCCGTTCGTGATCCTGGCGTTTCCGGTCGTGTGGTTGTGGGTGTGGTTGTGGCGACGCTTTGTGGTGAGGAGCCGTCCTGGGGTGAACGGGCTTGCCCCGCGCTGGGGTGCGAAGCAGGCGCAGAGTGAGCCGCCGAGTGATGCCTGATAGACCGCATCGTACTTGATGGGGGGCGCTACGCACCCCAGCGCGGGGCAAGCCCGCTCACCACAGGAAGCCAGCTCACCACAGCAAGCCTGCTTACCACAGGAGCCCGCTCACCACACAGTTGATCAGCGTTTCATGCAACGCTGATACCGCTCATCCACGCGCTTGGCGAACCATGCGGTGGTGAGGTTGCGGGTGATCTTGGGGCTCTTGAGCACGATGCCCGGCAGGATCGCCCGTGGCATCGGTTTGCCCGCGGCCTTGTCAGCCAGGGCAAACACGCGCTTGTAGAGCGTGGTGTCCTCGAAATCCAGTTGCTCACCCTGCTCCAGTTGGCTGCGGATGCTGGGGTTGCGCATATCCAGCTTTGCGCCCAATGAGCGCACCGCCAGTTCGGTGGTGCCGGGGAGCAATGAACCATAGCGAATCAAATCCCCATCCAGCGCCAACTCGGTACCCGAGGCACGGCTGACGGCGGACTGGAATGCGGCGTTGCGACTGGCGTACCAACCGGCATTGAAGTCGGCAAAACGGTACAGCGGCTGGTCATAGTTCACCGGGTAACCGAGCAAGTGCGCGATGCCGAAGTACAGGCCACCACGGCGGGTGAAAACTTCGCGGCGAATAGTGCCGTCCACCGTGTAGGGATAACCGCGTGCCTGTTTCTGCGCGAAGTCGATACTCACCTGCATCGGGCCTGCGGTGTGCACCGGGTTGAAACCGCCAAACAGTGTATTACCCAGGGGCACCATGCTGATGAAGTCATCGAAGATGCCACTCAGGTCCTTCTCCGTGCGCGCCGCGTTCAGGCGGTCGGCGTAAGTCTTGCCGGTGGGCGAACTCAGTTGCAGCGCACTGCGCACGACAAACGCCGGCACGTGGATTTTTCCGGCACGCCGCAGGATTTCATCCTGGGCTATCTTGCCCATGTTCGGCACGGGCGGGTCGACTTGGTACGTAGATTCCTGCTCGCTCACCGCCAGCACGGCGCAGATATTTTCCGTGCTGGGATAGATTTTCTGGGTGTCGAAGGCGGTGTAGATGTCTTGGGCCCAACCATTGCGATCGGACACCTTGGCCGGCAGCAAGCGCACGATCTGCGCCTTCACCTCGGCCTCGCTACGCTCCGGCTGTTGCGGGTTGCGCGTGGTGGAGCAACCGGCCAGTACCAGTAGCGAACAGAGTAAAAGGGGAAGACGAGACGAAGACATTCAAAGCTTCCTGAGGCGGCGGAATTGAAATACTACCCCACAAACGACGCAGGCAAATGTGGGAGCAAGCCCCCTCCCACATTTGAGTATGCGGTGGCTTTAGATCCCCGCCAACGCCAGGTCCATCGCGAAGTAGGTGAAGATCAAGTCCGCGCCCGCGCGCTTGATCGAGCCCAAGGTCTCACGCACCACACGGTCCTCATCAATCGCACCGGCCTGGGCGCCGAACTTGATCATCGCGTACTCGCCGCTCACCTGATACGCCGCCACCGGCAGGCGCGAGGCTTCGCGGATGTCGCGGATGATGTCGAGGTAGGCACCGGCCGGCTTGACCATCAGCGCATCCGCGCCTTCCTGCTCGTCGAGCAGCGATTCGCGCACGGCTTCGCGGCGGTTCATCGGGTTCATCTGGTAGCTTTTGCGGTCGCCCTTGAGCGCACTGCCGCCGGCTTCGCGGAACGGGCCGTAGAGGGCCGAGGCGAATTTGGTGGAATACGCCATGATGGGGATATGGGTGAAGCCCGCGTCATCCAGGGCACGGCGAATCGCCTGGACCTGGCCGTCCATCGCCGCCGACGGGGCGATGACGTCGGCACCGGCACGCGCAGCGGCCACGGCTTGCTTGCCGAGGTTGACCAAGGTCGCATCGTTGTCGACATGGGCGCCGTGCATCACGCCACAGTGGCCGTGATCGGTGTATTCGCAGAAGCAGGTATCCGACATCACGATCATTTCCGGCACGGCATCCTTGATGATCGAAGACATGCGCGAAACCAGGCCGCGCTCTTTCCAGGTGTCGCTGCCGCTGGCATCCAGGTGGTGGGACACGCCAAAGGTCATCACCGACTTGATGCCGGCACGCGCGTAGCGCTCGATCTCACCGGCCAGTTTCTTCTCAGGAATACGCAGCACGCCCGGCATACTGGTGATGGGCACGAAGTCGTCGATGTCTTCTTCGACGAAAATCGGCAGCACCAGGTCGTTGAGGGTGAACTCGCTTTCCTGGAACAAACCACGCAGCTCCGGAGAGCGGCGCAGGCGGCGTGGACGGGCTTGGGGGAACTGGCTGGTCATGGATATCCTGAAAAAGTGGCAGAAAACTTTAGGGCGAAAGCTTATGCCCCAGGCCCCGGCAGCACAAACGCCAAGGGGCCAACAGTGTATTGCGTGTGCCGTAACAATTTATTGATCTAGAGCCGTACATGCCCTTCGATGCACACCGCCACCGCGCCACCGACCCAGATTTCATCGCCCTGGCGCTCAACGTGAATCCGCCCCGCCCGTCCTATGGCCGTGCCCTGGCTGACCACATAGCGCTCGGGCGCCAGGCCCTCGCTGAGCAACCATTGGGCCAGCCCGGCGTTCAAGCTGCCAGTGGCCGGGTCTTCCTGCGCGCCATCGCCTGCGATAAAGGCACGCACTTCGAACTGCGCGTCCACATCGTCGCGAGCGGGGTCACACGGCGCAATCACGCCCACCGCCAAACCGAGCAGTTGCGAGTAATCCGGTTGCAGGTCCAGCACCTGGTTTCGATCGGCCAACATCACCGCCAGCCAGCCCGCGCCATTATCGACCCATTGGCTGCGCACAATGGCGTCGGGCGCCACGTGCAACGCCTGACGCACGCGCTCTATCACGGCGGCCTCGACCGGCCCGGAACGCAATAATGGCGGTGCGATAAACGCCAGTTCATCGCCCTGGCGACGGATACGCACCAGGCCGATTTCGCACTCCTGGATGATCTCCTCGCCGCGTGGAATACCGCCTGCCTGCAGCCACGCGTGGCAACTGCCGAGCGTCGGGTGCCCGGCGAAGGGCAGTTCCTGCAGGGTGGTGAAAATTCGCACCCGATAGTCAGCCCTGGGGTCGCGGGGGGTCAGCAGGAACGTGGTTTCGCTGAGGTTGGTCCAGTTGGCAAAATCCGCCATCTGCCGGTCGGACAGGCTGTCGGCATCGAACACCACCGCCAGCGGGTTGCCTTTGAGCGACACGCGGCTGAATACGTCCAGCTGTTTGAAATCGAAAGTCTGCATGTTTCAACTCGGAATATTAAGGCCACGGATCACGGCTGGCCGCGCTACAAAACCGTCCAGCGCGCGCAGTACATTGGGGAAGTCGGCAATGCCCACCAGGTCGCCGGATTCATAGAAGCCGATCAGGTTGCGAACCCACGGAAAGGTGGCGATATCGGCGATGCTGTAGGCGTCGCCCATGATCCAGGTGCGGCCCAGCAGGCGTTTTTCCAGGACGTCCAGCAGGCGCCGGGACTCAGCGGCGTAGCGGTCGCGAGGGCGCTTGTCTTCGTAGGCCTTGCCGGCAAATTTGTTGAAGAACCCCAGTTGGCCGAACATCGGGCCGATACCGCCCATCTGGAACATCAGCCACTGGATGGTTTCATAGCGGGTGGCCGGGTCTTCGGAAAGCAGTTGGCTGGTTTTCTCTGCCAGGTAGATCAGGATCGCACCGGACTCGAACAGCGCCAGCGGCTGGCCGCTGGGGCCATTGGGGTCAATGATGGCGGGGATTTTGTTGTTGGGGTTCAGGGAAAGGAACTCGGGAGACAACTGGTCCTGCGTCTCGAAGCTGACTTTATGCGCCTCATAGGGCAGGCCCAGTTCTTCGAGCATGATCGACACTTTCACCCCGTTGGGCGTGGGCAGCGAGTACAGCTGCAAACGCTCGGGATGTTGAGCCGGCCATTTGCTGTTGATCGGGAAAGCGGCAAGCGGGTTCATTGTGAAATCCCTGGGCAGAAAGCCCCATCATAATCATCCGCACGGTGTCCTGCATGGGTCATCAATGCGCAACATCGGCTGGCTATTATCCCTCGCAGGCGAACCAATACGCCTATGGGCACTCTCAAGTGCGCTCGTCCGGTGAATGGAGGCACCTCGCTACATCGACAGGGAACACCGCAGGACGCTGGATGCGTACTGGGCCGGGCTTGTCCGCCTTAATTCGATGCACTGAAGACTCGACACTCATGACAATCAAGCCTCTGTGCCTTGCGCTGCGCCTGAAACGATATTCATACATTATGTTACCGCTGCTGCTGGCAGGCGGCGCTGTTGGCCTCACCCTGGAATCGCGCATCAGCAGCGCCGAACCGGTGGATGGGGTACAAACCCTGGTTTTCCTGCGCCACGGCGAAAAACCCGCCGGTGGCCTGGGCCAACTCAATTGCCAGGGCCTCAACCGTGCGATGAACCTGGCCACGGTGCTCCCGGAAAAATTCGGCAAAGCCAATTTCGTCTTTGCGGCCAACCCGACACGGAATGTCGAGGAAGGCGAGCTAGACAATTCCTACAGCTATATTCGCCCCCTGATGACCATCAGCCCCAGCGCCATCAAGTTGGGCCTGCCGGTGAACATCAAGTTTTCCGCGAATGACACCAGTGCCCTCGCCGATGAACTGGTTGAGGACAAATACCACAACTCCATCATCTACACCGCCTGGTCCCACGGTTACCTGCCGGAGTTGATCAACAAGGTGGCCAGTGAAGCGTCGGGGGAAAAACACACCATCACCCACGACTGGTCCGGCAGCGACTACGACACGCTGTATGTGTTGACGCTGACGTGGCACAACGGCAAGGCCTCGCTGCTGAGCCGCAACTACAAGCAAGGCTTGAACAACGGCGATCAGAGCTGCCCGGACCCTACGCAGGTCAGCGCGGAATCCTGACGGCAAAGGGCCGGCTGGGCTTCTGGGAGCTTAGGTATACGGGTATGGCGCTTGACCTGTGGCGAGGGAGCTCGCTCCCGCTGGCGGCCTGACCGACGACCGCCATCTAACGGTTAGACCGCGATCCAAATGTGGGAGGGGGCTTGCCCCCGATAGCGGTGTGTCAGTCAATTCATCAGGTGACTGATTCAGCACCATCGGGGCATAGGTATCTACACCACTCTAGGTACGGCGCTGGACCTGTGGCGAGGGAGCTTGCTCCCGCTGGCGGCCTGGCAGCTCACCTGGATGTTGGATCAGACCAGGTACATATCCGTTATGTAGGTAACGGCCACTATGGGTTCCGCTTTTACAGCGGCTCACTTTTGAAAAGCGCAAAAGTAAGCAAAACGCGCTTGCCCCAACACTCGGCACCTCGCTCACGCTCGGTGTGCCCGTAATCCGACAGGGATTTGGGGGGCCGCCTGAGATCAAAAGCTAGATCAAGATCACGATCAAGAGCGGCTCGCTTCACATCGTGGTTAGCGTAGCGAGCCGTCTGTTTCTGCTGTTACTGCCGGGCGGCGAGCAAGCGTTTGTGGCGGTTGCGGCGGGCGATGTTCAAGCATTCGATCGCTGCGGAGAACGCCATGGCCGCGTACACGTAGCCTTTAGGCACATGGGCACCGAAGCCTTCGGCGATCAGGGTCATGCCGATCATGATCAGGAAGCCCAGGGCAAGCATCACGACGGTCGGGTTGTCGTTGATGAACTTGGCCAACGGCTCAGCCGCCACCAGCATCACGATCACCGAGGTCACTACGGCAATGATCATGATCGGCAGGTGCTCGGTCATGCCCACGGCGGTGATGATGCTGTCGATGGAGAACACCAGGTCGAGCAGCAGGATCTGCCCGATGGCGGCGGCGAAGCCGATGGCGACCGTATTGCCGACGCTGGCTTTCTCTTCGGGCTCCGGGTCCATGCTGTGATGGATCTCGGTGGTCGCCTTCCACACCAGGAACAAACCACCGGCGATCAGGATCATGTCTTTCCACGAGAAGCCCTGGCCGAACACTTCGAACACCGGCGTGGTCAGTTGCACGATGAACGCGATGGTGCTCAACAGGCCCAGGCGCAATATCAACGCCATGCTGATACCAATACGGCGCGCCTTGGCCCGATGCTTCTCCGGCAATTTATTGGTGAGGATCGAGATAAAGATCAGGTTATCGATGCCCAGCACGATTTCCATGACGATCAAGGTGGCCAGGGCAATCCAGGCAGTGGGGCTGGCAGCCAGTTGTAAAAGGTAATCCATAGGTCAGTCCTGACGTTGTACGGGGAAGTTAGGCTTCTTTGCTGTTCGATTCAGACTCGTTTTCTTCCTGATCATCCTTTTTTTGTGGCGTGATCAGGCCGTTTGTCGCTTCACTCAACGCCTGCTCGGCGGCCTTGTGGGTGTCATCGATCGCTTGCTTGGCCGACTCGGTGGCTTTGCCCAGCACCTGCTGCGCACTTTTCTCGACCTGATCGCAACCGCTGATCACCACCAATGAAAGCGCAAGCAGCGCTGCCGTGCCCAGGGAATTGAGTTTCATGATGTCTTCCTCGTTAGAACCATTGGGTCCAAATAGTGGCCCCGCGATAGCGAGGCATTCTATGCAGGTGAACAGTTCAGGAAAATTCGTATTTTTCTCGCGTATACTTCGGTTTTTACGAAGTGATGGCCGCCATGCTCAATTACCGACAACTGCACTACTTTTGGGTGGTGGCCAAGACCGGCAGCATCGTGCGCGCCTGTGAGCAACTCAACCTCACGCCCCAGACGATCAGCGGGCAGATCAGCCTGCTCGAGCAGACCTTTGGTATCGCGCTGTTTCAGCGGGTCGGGCGCCAGCTTGAACTGACCGAAGCCGGGCGCCGGGCCCTGCCCTATGCCGAGCAGATGTTCCAGACCGGCAACGAACTGGAGGCCCTGCTGCGTGCACAACCCGATGAGCAGCAGATCCTGTTCCGTGTCGGCGTGGCGGACGTGGTGCCCAAGTCCATCGTCTACCGGCTGATCGCGCCGACCATGGAATTGAGTGAGCCGATCCGTATCACCTGCCGCGAGGACAAACTCGAACGCCTGCTGGCCGACCTGGCGATCCAGCGCCTGGACCTGGTGATTTCCGACAGCCCCATGCCCACCCACCTCGACATCAAAGGCTATAGCCAGAAGTTAGGCGAATGTGGCATCAGTTTTTTCGCCACCCAGGCGCTGGCTGACGCATACGGTGGTGATTTCCCACAGTGCCTGCACGGCGCACCGCTGTTGATTCCGGGTGCGGAAACCGTCGTGCGCAGCCGTTTGCAGCGTTGGTTTGCCGAGCAGCAGATTCAACCGAAGATCATCGGCGAGTTCGATGACAGCGCGTTGATGCAGGCATTCGGTCAATCCGGCAGTGGGATCTTTATCGCCCCCAGCGTGATTGCCGATGAAGTGGTGCGCCAGTACGGCGTGGCGCTGATTGGCCAGACCGTGGCCGTGACCGAGTCGTTCTACGCGATCTCGGTGGAGCGCAAGGTCAAGCACCCTGGCATCGTGGCGATTACCGAGGGCGCTCGACGGGAGCTGTTTACCACCCTGCCCTGAGCATAATGTGGGCGTGCTGCGGTGAGTGGGGCTTGTCCCCCGACGGGTTCACCGCCGACCCAAGGGCTGCTTCGCGGCCCAGCGCCGGGCAAGCCTGCTCACCACAACAAGCCCGCGCCCACATGAGTCAGGCACAGGTCGACATCGATTTCGCGGTCATCAGCCACAATGCGAGCAGGATCGACACCAGGATAAACCCCGACGCGGCAAAGCCCAGGCTGCCCAGGCCGAGGGTGTCGATCACATGGCCACCGACCATCGCGCCCAGGCCGATCCCCAGGTTGGCCCCGGCGATATTCAGCGACGCGGCAAACGCCGGCGCGTGGGGCGCGGCCTTCATCAAGCGCACATGGCTGACCAGGAACATCGCCGCCTGGGTCACGCCCCACACGGCCATCGCCGCCGCCAGGCCGACGGTGGAGTGAATCGCCGGCACCAGCGCGACCATGCCGGCGATCATAAAGCCGCAGAACACCATGGACGCAATCAACGGATGGCGGTCCACCGCGCGCCCGCCCAAGGAATTGCCGATCAAGCCGACTGCACCAAAGCCCATCAAGCACCAGCCCACCAACGTGCCGTCGAAACCGGCCAGGCGTTCAAGGATGTCGGCCAGGTAGGTGTACGCCGTGAACATGCCACTGAACACCAGGATCGACAGCAGGATATGACCCTGCATCAACGGATTGCGCAGGATCTTGAACTGCGAGCGCAACGTCACTTGATCGTTCTTGGGTTGGGTCACCGGCAGGTAGATAAACAGCAGCAAGGCCTTGGCCACCGCCACGATCGCAAGGATGGCAAACGCGCTGCGCCAGCCGAACATATCGGAAATCAGCGTGCCCACCGGAATGCCGAACACCGTGGCGCAGACGATGCCGAAACCGATCTTTTCGATGGCGCGCCCGGCGTATTCAGGGCCGACGATGTCCACTGCGGTTTCACTGGCCAAGGCCCAGAACACCGGTAAGCCCAACGCCGGAATCAACCGCGCCAGCGCCATCACCCAGATATTCGGTGCCAGCGCCGCCACCGTATTGGCCACGCCAAACATGATCAGGATGCTGATAAACAGCCGCTTGCGTGGGAAGCGCGCGCAGTACGCCGTGAGAAACGGACCAAAGGCCGCCACGGTAAACGCGAACAACGTCACCAGCAGCCCGGCCTGGGACACACTGACGTTCAAGTCACGGGCGATGGACGGCAGCAGGCCGACGATGACGAATTCTGTGGTCAGCACGGTAAAGCCGGCGGCCGACAGCAGCAGGATGGGAAACAACATGAAAACTCCAGAAACGACGACATCAACGACAGCCCTGAGGGCTCGCTGAAGGATAGGAAAAATGAGAGGACGCAATCTTAACAGGATTTTGCGAGAGCTTGGGCTCCTGGGTGACGCGATGCCGCACCACCAAGGACTTTTCCTACAGCATGCTAGACTTCGCGATCCGCGTCCTACAGCCCTTTCTGCCTGTGCCGCTGTGCCTCCAAAAACTAGAGACAAGTGTTTATGACTGCTGCCCCTTCCCTCCTGCATCGACTCGCGCGCGTCAGCCTGGTCACGCAAATCGTCATTGGCTTGATCGCCGGCATCCTGTTGGCCTTGCTGTTGCCCGAGGCCGCCAAGGCCACCGGATTTATCGGCAAGGTCTTCGTCGCGGCGCTCAAGGCCGTGGCACCGATCCTGGTATTTGTGCTGGTGATGGCGTCGATCGCCAACCATAAGCACGGCCAGGAAACCCATATCAAGCCGATCCTGTTCCTGTACTTGCTGGGCACCTTCGCCGCGGCCGTGGTCGCGGTGATCGCGAGTATGTGGTTTCCCTCTTCGTTGGTGCTGGCGACCCATGACGCGACCGTCAGCGCGCCGGGCGGCATTGGTGAAGTGCTGCAAAGCCTGCTGCTGAGCGTGGTGGACAACCCGGTCAGCGCGCTGATGAATGCCAACTTTATCGGCATCCTAGCCTGGGCCATCGGTATGGGGGTTGCCATTCGCCATGCGGGCGAAACCACCCGCACGGTGCTCGACGACCTGTCCAACGGCGTCACGCTGATCGTGCGCGTGGTGATCCGCTTTGCGCCGCTGGGCATTTTCGGCCTGGTGGCATCGACCCTGGCCACCTCCGGTTTCGGCGCCCTGCTCGGCTACGCCCACCTGCTGCTGGTGCTGATCGGCTGCATGCTGTTCGTGGCACTGGTGATCAACCCGGCCATCGTATTCTGGAAGCTGCGCCGCAACCCCTACCCACTGGTGCTGATGTGCCTGCGCGAAAGCGGGATCACCGCGTTCTTCACCCGCAGTTCGGCGGCGAACATCCCGGTCAACCTGGCGTTGAGCAAACGCCTGGGCTTGCATGAAGACACCTACTCGGTATCGATCCCGCTCGGCGCCACCATCAACATGGCCGGTGCCGCGATCACCATCACCGTGCTGACCCTGGCGGCCGTGCACACCTTGGGCATTGCCGTCGACCTGCCGACTGCCGTGCTGCTCAGCGTGGTCGCGGCCATCTGCGCCTGCGGCGCTTCCGGCGTGGCTGGCGGTTCGCTGCTACTGATTCCGCTGGCGTGCAGCCTGTTTGGCATCCCCAGTGAGATTGCCATGCAGGTGGTGGCTGTCGGTTTCATCATCGGCGTGCTGCAGGATTCGGCGGAAACCGCGCTCAATTCGTCGACTGACGTGTTGTTCACCGCGGCTGCTTGCCTGGGCAAGGAAGAACAGCCGGTTTAAAACAGCCAGCGTAAAAAAAGCCCGGCCCTGTTCAATGAAGAACGGCGCCGGGCTTTTTTTGTAGTGGATCATGGAGCTTTCCGTACCATGTGCCGGCTCGCAACCACGACAAACATTATGTAACACTGCCACCACATGCCTCGGTCGATAAGGATTGTTCACCGCCATGCCCGGACCGCACTCACTGATTCAAAAACTGTACGACTTCGTATACGCCGAACAGGCCGCCAACTGGCAAAAACTTCAAGAGGTATGGGAACGTCCCTTGAAGGACAAGGTGTTACAGGGCTGGACACAGAGCTTCGTTCGACTCGAACGAGGCGATACAGCCAAATTACTGTGGGCCTACCTCGGCGACAACGAATCGCGCTTTCGCGCGGGTGACTTGCTGCGTCTGCATCTGGGCGATGCCCAAGGCCCGCTGCTCTGCCAAGCCATGAAGTTCGAAAAGGAAGAGGACGACCGCTGGCTTCTAAGTTCGGATCAGGCGATGCTGATCTGGGAGAGCTATCAGGAAGGTGTTTGCTACGCGGACCCTGATGGCATGGACCTGACGCCGAAATATATTCAAACCTTGCAGGATGTTGAGAGCGACGTACACGGCAATAACGCGATTCTTCCCTTGCTCGGCGATGCGCCCAATATTGGCTTCCATGACGCAGACCTCGAGTACGCCGAGCAGATCGCGCTCAATGAAGGTTGCAACCAGAAACAAGCCGAGGCCGTGGGTTTTGCCTTCGGTGCTGAACAGGTCGCCTGCATTCAAGGTCCACCCGGTACCGGCAAGACCAGAGCCCTGGCCCTGATAGCTCAGTTGCTGGTCGAGCGCGGCGAACAGGTGTTCGTCACGTCGCATACACACATGGCCATCAACAACGCCCTGAGCAAGATTGCTGCGCGCGATGTGCCGACCCTCAAGGTCGGTGGCCGCCGGGAAGACCTCGACAAACACGTGGATTGGGCAGCCGAACCGGCCAGATGGGAAGGAATGCCCGAGGCAGGCCAAGGTTATGTGATTGGCGCCACGCCTTTTGCAACGTGTTCCTCGTTGTCCAATTACAATTTCGACACGGTGATCTTCGACGAGGCCAGTCAGATCACCGTACCTCTCGCTCTGATGGCAATGCGCAAGGGTAAACGCTTTATTTTCATCGGTGACCAGAAACAACTCCCTCCCGTACTGCTTTCTCGCTCGGTACTGTCGAAAGAATCCATGTCTGTGTTCGCCCGCCTGACGGCTCAGGATGCCGATCACACGGTGATGCTTGAAGAAACCTACCGAATGAATCGCTGGCTGACCCAGTGGCCCAGCCAAATGTATTACGGCGGGCAATTACGCGCTGCCGGCCACAACAGGGACCGTCTCCTGTCACCCATTCATCAGGCAGATGTCAGCGAGGCGCTTGATCCGCAATACTGTGCAGTGTTCATCCCGACGCAGGACACAAAAGCGCGGAACCGCAACCCGGCAGATGCACGCTGCGTCGTCCAGTTATGCCAGCAAGCGCACGACATGGGGCTGCCACTCCATGAAATTGGCATCGTGACGCCCTACCGTGCACAGGGTCGAGCCATTCGTAAGGCGCTGGCCAAACAGTTCGGTAGCGAGGCTGCGAAGACCATAGTGGCGGACACCGTCGAGCGTATGCAGGGTCAGGAGCGGGAGTTGGTGATCCTGTCCCTGTGCAGTGGCGACGAAGCGTTTATCAGCGCAATCGGGACATTTTTCTTTCAGCCCGAGCGCCTCAACGTTTCCATTACGCGCGCCATGACCAAGCTGATCATCATCGGCCCGGAGCTGCAGCACGGGATCATCTGTTCCAGCGTAGCCGCACAGGCCTGGGCCGAGCAATACCGCCAGTTGATCAGCCAATGCCATAAGGTAGATTTCCCACTATGACGCTGTTCATACCCGAATGGCAGCGCAGTAGCGGCTCCCAGCAACAGTGCAAGCGGGTACTCAAGAAACTTGAGGATGACTACGTCGTCCGCAAGTGCCTGACCCAAGACCGCTGGGCACCGGATTTTTTCCTACAGCGCGGTGAGCTTGAGTGGCTGGCGCTGATGGTGTGCGAATTGCCCTACGATACGCTGGACCCGGACCAGCTGTTTTTGACCGCAGAGCAGACAGCATTCAGTCAGATGCTGGAGAAACTGGGAACATTCGAGACCCAGACCGGTATCCCGGCCATGCGCAAAATGGTGGTCATGTGGGGCTGCGACTCAGATCAGAGCAAAATCCTTTGGTCACGGCATTGCGAAGGTCGGGGAATCCGGCTGATGTCGAAGAAGACGTTCCTTGAGTCCGGTGCAGAACAACTGCCCAAGCTGCTCAAAGCGCTGTCCTCGGAAACCCGGCAGACCATTATGGGCCGTTACTTTTCCGAGGCCGAAATAGCCGGGCTCTGCTCAACGCGCCGTCATTTTTCGCGAGACAACAGTGCCCGCACGCTGCGCTACTTTCTGGACCCTCAGCAAGAGTGGGCGAGCAAGCTCGACCTGGACCTTCCGGATGAGCAAACGGAAATGGCGGGTGATTTTTCCGTGCGGCTGATCAATGGCGTAGCAGGCAGCGGCAAAACGCTTATTGCTGCCAGTCGCGCCTATATCCTGGCCAGGAAATTCCCTGACCAGCAGGTGCTCATGCTGATTCACAACGTGCCCGTCGTGAAAGATCTGAAACACCGCCTGCAGCGCGTCTATGGGGAGATCCCCAAGAACCTCACCATCATGACGGCACTGAGCTGGATCTCAAGGCAATGGAGGTCGCTGTTTAAAGAAACATTGAAGATGCCTAAGTTCACTACCGAAGCCATAGGTCTTATTCAGCATTTTCGCGACACGGAATACCGGGAACTGAAACCAGACAATAACCAGTTGCTTGATGAGTTCAACTTTATCAACGACAACGTCGTCATCGATGAGCCTGATTATCTCAAGGTAGAAAGGGCAGGCCAGGGCTTTGCGTTGCGCAAAGAGGAGCGACAACAAGTCTGGGGACTGTACGAACGGGTGACCAAAGCCTTGTTCAATCAGCACGGGCTGCGTTTATGGAGCTCCCTCCCCCGTGATCTGTGCCTGGCCAATCGCCCAGACACGCTGGACGCCTATCAGCACATTCTGGTGGACGAGGCGCAGTTCTTCGCTCCCTCGTGGTTCCAACTGATCAAACTCACCCTGGAAAAAACCGAGGGCACGCTGTTTTTATGCGCTGATCCGAATCAGGGCTTTCTGAAGAGTCGCCTCAGTTGGAAAAGGGTCGGCCTGGATGTGGCGGGCAAGACCAAAAAGCTGCGCAAATCGTATCGCACCACCCAGGCCATACTGAGCGCGGCCAGTCAGATGCTGGCCGGCATTACACAGACCGATCCGGACGAGTATCTACAACCAGACTTCGACGGTATGGAAGCAGGCACACCGCCGCTGTTTGTTAAGTCGCCCTCTCCCCAGGATTCCGTTGTACAGACCTGCAATGAAATTACAGCGCATCGGGACAGCTATGAATTACCGCTGTCGGCGATGTTGCTGCTGTATGGCAAGGGCATAGACAAAGCGCTGTTAATGAAAACGCTGAAGAAGCGTTTCGGCGCTGAGCGAATCTGGGATATGAATGATCCAGACGTCATACCTGGTCATGATGAAACACTGCGAATCGCGACAGTTGAAAGTGCAACCGGGCTGGAAGCTACCGTCGTGTTTCTAGTTGGGCTGGAAAAATTGCTCAGGATTATCGAGCAGAAGGTTGGCATCACGGCGGACGAGCTTGAACAGAATGCTCGCAAGCTCTACATGGCAATGACTCGCGCAGGCCAGCGGCTTGTGCTGGTCTCGTCTACCCCGCTGCCGGAGAAAATTGCCGGGGTGTTTGTCCACACGGGGATGGAATAAAAAACGCCCAGGGTCATTCGGCGAAGAACGGCCCCGGGCGTTTTCCCGATTACTGGGCTTAGAAAGCGCCCATGTAATCGCGCTTGCCCACTTCCACACCGTTATGGCGCAGCAAGGCGTAAGCCGTGGTGACGTGGAAGAAGAACTGCGGCAGGCCGTAGGTCAGCAGGTAGGACTGGCCGCTGAAGCGCTTCTCTTTCGGCGTGCCGGGACGGGTGATGATCTCGATGCCTTCCTTGCCGTCGATCTGCTCTGGCTTGATGGTATCGACAAACGCCAGCACCTTGGCGATCAGCGCCTGCAGGTCGGCGAAGGTAACTTCGGTGTCTTCATATTTCGGCACTTCGATCTCGGCCAGGCGTGCGGAAACGCCCTTGGCGAAGTCGACGGCGATCTGCACCTGGCGCACCAGTTGGAACATGTCCGGGAACAGGCGTGCTTGCAGCAGCGCGTTCGGCTCGATGTTCTTGGCGGTGGCGTGGGCTTCAGCCTTGGTCAACACGCCGCTCAGGGCGGTGAGCATTTGCTTGAAGACCGGGATGGAGGCGGCGTACAGGGAAATAGTCATGGCAGTCTCATGGTTATGGCACGGTTTGAACCAGCGGCGATTATAGACATGCTCGCCGCTTGTCTTTTATTTTTTCGGGATTAGGCTAAGGACCTTCACAGCATAGGGAAAGCGCGATGACCGCCGAGCACGACACCGACACGCCTGAGCCGCGCCTCAACAGCACGGAAATCCGCATCCTGGGCTGCCTGATCGAAAAACAGGCAACCAACCCGGAAACCTACCCCTTGACCCTCAACGCCCTGGTGCTGGCCTGCAACCAGAAAACCAGCCGCGAGCCGGTGATGAACCTCAGTCAGGGCCAGGTCGGCCAGAGCCTGCGTGTGCTCGAAGGCCAAGGCTTTACCCGCTTGGTCATGGGCAGCCGTGCCGACCGCTGGGAGCATCGCGTGGACAAGGCGCTGGAACTGGTGCCGGCCCAGGTGATCCTGACCGGGCTGCTGTTTTTGCGCGGGCCGCAGACCGTCAATGAACTGCTGACCCGCAGCGGGCGCATGCACGACTTCGAAGATGCCGAGCAGGTGGTGCACCAACTGGAGCGCCTGATTGCACGGGGGCTGGCGTTACTGGTGCCGCGTCAGGCGGGGCAGCGGGAAGATCGTTATACCCATGCGCTGGGGGACCCGGCGGATATCGAGGTGATTATCGCGGCACGCGGGAGTCCGGTGGAGCGCGGGGCTGGCAGTGGCGTGTCTGTGGAACGCATCGAAGAACTGGAAGCGCGGATTGCACTGCTGGAAGAGCGGCTGGCCAAATTGGAGCCGCTGTAACGCGGAAAAAATATGGGAGGGAGCCTGCCCCCTCCCACAGTTGATTTTCAGTGCTCTTTAGGTTCGGGCGAATGCCACGGCTTTTTCGAACTGCTCCTGCGTCGGTCGTACCCCGGTGTAAAGCACAAACTGCTCCAACGCCTGGATTGCTATCACTTCCAACCCCGTGATCACTCGCTTGCCCTTGGCGCGCCCGCGCACGATCAGCGGCGTTTCGGAGGGGATCGCCACGACATCGAAAAGGGTGTCGGCCGCGTCGATAGCATTCGCCTCAAATGCCAACGCCTGCGCTTCGGGCCCGCCGGTCATGCCGATGGGCGTGACGTTGATCAGCACCTGCGGGCGCAAGTCCCCCAGTTCGGCTTGCCACTCATAACCCAAATGCTTTGCCAACGCCCGGCCCGCCGTCTCGTTGCGCGCGACGATGACGCCATTGGCGTAACCACCGTCGCGCAAGGCACTGGCCACGGCCTTGGCCATGCCACCGCTGCCATGCAGGGCAAACGTGTAGTCCTTCGGCACCGCGTGCTTTTTCAGCAACTGCTCGATGGCGATGTAGTCGGTGTTGTAGGCCTTGAGGTGCCCATCGGTGTTGACGATGGTGTTCAGGGAATCGATGGCTTGAACCGAATCGTCGAGTTCGTCCACTAAGGCAATGGCGGCCTCCTTGAACGGCATGGACACCCCGCAGCCGCGTACGCCCAGCGCCCGGATACCACCGATCGCGCCGGGCAAATCCTGGCTGCTGAAGGCTTTATAGTAGAAGTTCAGACCCAGCTGTTCGTACAGATGGTTATGAAAACGCAGGCCGAAATTACCAGGGCGCGCCGACAGTGACATGCACAGCCGAGTGTCCTTGTTGGGGTGCATCTGCATGGGTAACTCCTTTGAGTAAGCAAATCGGTACAGACCTTACACAACCTTTACCTAGCGGCTGTGCTGTTTTTCAGAAATACGTTGTCTTAAAAGTATCCCCGCGACATTACTTGAGTCTATTGATTACAGACCACAAGCGCAGGGGCTAACCGAGGAATGACCATGATTCGTACAATCCCCAAGATCGCCTTGCTTGTTGGCGCACTCGCTATGGCAGGCCAAGCCTCCGCCCACGGTGGTGGTTGGGGTGGCCCGGCCGTATTGGGTGCTTTAGTCGGCGCCGCAGTCGTGGGCTCCGTGGTTGCCAGCCAGCCGCGTGAGGTCTATGTGCAGCAGCCGGTGTATGTGCAACCGCAGCCGGTGTATGCCGCTCCGCCGCCGGTCTATTACGCACCCCCACCACCGGTGTATGTGCAACAACAGGTTTACTACCGTCCGGCGCCGGTTTATTACGGCCCACCGCGTGGCTACTACGGCCCTCCCCACGGCTACTACGGCCGCGGCTGGTAATCGACTGATCTGAAACAGGCCTCGCAGGTTGCGGGGCCTTTTTTTGCCTGGATTTTGTCTGGTAAGTCTGGATTTATCGCGCCAAGGTCGTTCCGAGGACAATGCCAGACGCGTATTCGCACATCATCGACATCAATGTCTACTTGCCCGAACGGGCCTCGCGCTGTCATGTTTATGTCACGACATACTTCCACTATCGATTCTGTCCACTCAATAACAACAAGGACGACTGACCATGCCCACGCAAAACCCACACCGCACCGCCGGCCTCTGTACATCCAGCAAGGTCTACAGCGCCCTCACCGAGCTCAAGCACCTGGAAGGCCACCGCAGCGCCAAGTTCCTCGCGCTGCTGGCGGAAAACCTGGTGCGCAAAGGCCTGCTCAGCGAGCAGGAAGTGGTGAACATGCTCGACCAGGTCGTGGACTGACGCCTCGCGTCGATGTCGACTATCGAGCCAGGTGATTTTTCCTCGGCCGCCCAGCCCCGTAAGGTGACCCCCATAGCGATTGGAGGTCCTTATGCCCACTGTTCAGATCATGTCCGTCATCGGCAGCGCCGTCCCCGCCCCACTTCGGGAGCTGGGTTTGCTCGCGTGCTGGTACGTAGTTCGCGATGGCGAGGCCATCAGCGGCCCGCTCACGTCCTTGTCCGCAGCCGAAAAACAGCTGCAACAAGCCTCGACCTTCAGGCTGCATGCCTAGGTTTACGGTAATGGCAATTTGACTCGCGGCTTGCTTTCCACAAACAACGCCCAGCTGGACATGAACAGCGCCGCCACCAGCGGCCCGATGACAAAGCCGTTCAAGCCAAACACCGACAGGCCGCCCAGGGTCGAGATGAGGATCAGGTAGTCCGGCATCTTGGTGTCCTTGCCCACCAGGATCGGGCGCAGCACGTTGTCCACCAGGCCGATCACAAACACGCCAAACAGCGCCAGCACGACGCCCTGCCAGATCGAACCGCTCAACAGGAAGTAAGCGGCCACCGGCCCCCACACAATCCCGGCGCCCACCGCAGGCAGCAACGACAGAAACGCCATCAGCACCGCCCAGAGCAACGCACTGGGGATATCCAGGAACCAGAAGATCAACCCGCCCAACGCGCCCTGGGTCACGGCCACCAGCACGTTGCCCTTGACCGTGGCACGCACCACGCGATTGAACTTGAGTTGCAACCGGCGCTTCTGCGGCTCGGCCAACGGCACCGCCGTGCGCACCTTGCGCACCAGCTCCGGGCCATCGCGCAGCAGGAAGAACAGCAGATACAGCATGATGAAAAAGCTCACCAGGAAATCAAACGTGCCCTGGCCGAAGCTGAACGCCTGGGTCGCAAAGAACTGGCTGCCTTGCATTGCGCTCTTGACGATTTTCTCCCGCAAGCCTTCCAGGTTCCCCATGCCAAAGCGGTCGAGCAGGTGCTGGAAGTACGGCGGCAGCACGTTCTTGAACTGCTCGATATACCCCGCCACGTCCAGCTTGCCGCTTTCCACATTTTTATAAAGCGTCGCGCCCTCTTGCACCAGCAAGGCACTGGTGATGATCACCGGCAGGATCGCGATGATCAGGCAGGCACTCAAGGTCGCCAGGGAGGTGAAGTTGCGGTTCCAGCCAAAGCGCTGCTGCAGGCGACGCTGCATCGGGGCAAAGATGATGCCGAGGATCACCGCCCAGAACACTGCGCCGTAGAACGGCAGCAATATCCAGATGAAGGCGATGGTCACAAGGCCCAGGAGCAACAGCAGGGTTTTGAATTGCAGGTTGGTTTGATTCATGTCCGATCCATGTCAGAAAAGCAGCAGCCCCGTGTAGGCCCCGTTGCTTAGTCCGCAGCGAAACCTGGGAGTGCCCCTGGGTTATCGAACAAGCATAGACCGCCTCACTTGAGGGCTTTAGCTTCGTCCAATAACGCCTGGATCATCTGTTCCTGAACCTCATAACGACCTTCGCCAAAGTGGGTGTAACGCAGTTGCCCGTCGGCGTCGAACAGGTAATGGGCGGGCCAGTACTGGTTGTCGAAGCTGCGCCAGATCGCGTAGTGGTTGTCGACAGCCACCGGGTAAGTGATACCCAGCTTGCGCACCTGGTCCTTGACGTTGCTGAGGATGCGCTCGTAGCCGTATTCCGGGGTGTGCACGCCGATCACCACCAAGCCCTGCTGCCCATACTTCTGCGCCCATTGCTTCACATAGGGCAGCGTGTGCTGGCAGTTGATGCAGTCGTAGGTCCAGAAATCCACCAGCACCACTTTGCCCTTCAAGGATTCGCGCGTGAGTTCGGGTGAGTTGAGCCACTCGACCGCGCCGTACAGCGACGGCATCGCGCCCTGCGCGTTAGCCGGTACCGGATCGGCCTTGACCTTGCTCACCCGGTCATCCACCCCCTTGGGAACCTGTTCCAGCACGCCTTTTTCCAAGCTGCTGACGCCTTCGGACGACGTACCCGCGAGCAGGGTTTTGTCGGCCCCGGTGGACATCACCACCGCCGCCGCCAGTACCGCCACCCCTGCCCCACGGCGCAGCCAGCCGGTGACCGGAATCGAGGCCCTGAGCCGGTTGACCAGGCCGCGTCCCGCAACAATCAAGGTGCCCAGCGACAACGCGCTGCCCAAACCATATGCCACCAGCAACACGCTGGTCTGCGCATTCGCGCCTTGCAGCATCGCACCGGTCAGAATGACGCCCAGGATCGGTCCGGCACACGGCGCCCACAGCAAGCCGGTGGCGACGCCGATCAACAGCGATTTGAGCGCGCCGGACTGTGCACGGTGGTCGGGGTCAATGCGGTTGCCCAACAGCACGAACGGCCGCGCCAACCAGGCGCCAACCCGCGCCGAGATCAACGACAGCGCAAACAGCACCATCACCATCAGCGCCCCTTGGCGGCCGGTATTACTGGCCTGTGCCACCCACTCACTGCTGGTCACCGCCAGGCTGGACACCAGCGCGAAGGTCAGGACCATGCCGCCAAGCGTCAGCAGGATCGAACGGCGGGTTCGGCCAACCCCGACGAACAGAAACGGCACCACCGGCAGGATACAAGGGCTGAGGACGGTCAGGATGCCGCCCAGGAATGCGATCAGTAGCATGATGTTCACCTTATGGCCGCAAGCAATCAGTTATCGCCGATGCAACCGTCGCCGAACTTGAGGTAGTCCAGCACCTGGGTCCTGTCGTGGGAGTCCAGGTAGGTCATGCGCGCATTGACCACGCCGCAGGCTGGCGTGGGATCCTGAGTCATGGACACTACCTGCTTGATGTCCAAGTGAGTGCTGTAGTCGTAGGTGTGCGCAGTGACGCTGGCTTCGGCGCGGGCCGACAAGGTGCAGACATTCAGGGCAGCACACAGGCAGGCGGCGTACATGGCGTTGGTGTTCATGGCGTTAGGCTCCAGGGTTCGATGACGAGAGGCGGTGTGCCTCGCTGGAATCCATTAGAAGGCCCGCAGGTATCGCGTCTGTGTCGAAAACCCGTGCGTGTAAATCCCCACGTATCCACGCCGCCCGTCGATACACAGCGATACAAAAAGCTCAAAGGACGACCTGGATCAATAAACCGCCGCTGCCGCTCGGCTACCTTCGCGACCTTTTGCGACCCGTGCCCATGCCTCCCATCCTCGCCCCCGAACTGCTCGCCCCCGCCGGCACCCTGAAGAATATGCGCTACGCCTTCGCCTATGGCGCCGATGCGGTGTACGCCGGCCAGCCGCGCTACAGCCTGCGGGTACGCAACAACGAGTTCGACCACGCCAACCTGGCCCTCGGCATCCAGGAAGCCCACGCCCTGGGCAAGCGTTTCTACGTGGTGGTCAACATCGCCCCCCACAACGCCAAGTTGAAGACCTTCCTCAAGGACCTGGCCCCGGTGATCGCCATGGGCCCGGATGCACTGATCATGTCCGATCCGGGGCTGATCATGCTGGTGCGCCGCCACTTCCCGCAGATGCCTATCCACTTGTCGGTGCAGGCCAATACGGTCAACTGGGCGAGCGTGGAGTTCTGGCAGCAGCAAGGGATCTGCCGGGTGATCCTGTCACGGGAATTGTCCCTGGAAGAAATCGACGAGATTCGCCAGCAAGTACCGGCCATGGAGCTGGAAGTGTTTGTACACGGCGCCCTGTGCATGGCTTATTCCGGGCGCTGCCTGCTCTCGGGCTATATGAACAAGCGCGATGCCAACCAGGGCACCTGCACCAACGCCTGTCGCTGGAAGTACCAGGCGACCCCGGCGGTGGAAAACGCCACGGGCGATATCGTCCAGGAATGTCAGCCCACGCTGGGCATAGGCGCGCCCACCGACCACGTCTTCCTGCTGCAAGAAGCCAACCGCCCTGATGAACAGATGCCCGCCTTCGAAGACGAGCACGGCACCTACATCATGAACGCCAAGGACCTGCGCGCCGTGCAGCATGTGGAGCGCCTGACCCACATGGGCGTGCATTCGCTGAAGATCGAGGGCCGCACCAAATCGCACTTCTACTGCGCGCGCACCACCCAGGTGTATCGCCAGGCGATCGACGATGCGGTAGCCGGTCGCGCTTTCGACCGCCACCTGATGACCGACCTCGAATCCCTGGCCCAGCGCGGCTACACCGAAGGCTTCCTGCGCCGCCATGTGCACGACGAATACCAGAACTACCAGAACGGCAGTTCGGTGTCGGAGCGCCAGCAATTCGTCGGGGAGCTGACCGGCGAGCGTCGGGGCGAGTTGGCCGAGGTCAAGGTGAAGAACCGTTTTGCCGTGGGCAATCATCTGGAATTGATGACGCCCGCCGGGAACTTTCACTTTGACCTGGCCACCTTGCACACCATCAAGGGCGAGGCCATCGACGTGGCGCCGGGGGATGGGCACACGGTGTATGTGCCGCTTCCGGCCGAGATGGACGTGCGCTTTGGTTTGCTGATGCGCGACGTCTAACGGGTCGCCACGCAGAACCGGTGGATCGCCGCGCAGGCTTGGCGCAACGAACCCTCATCCAAGGCGTAGGCGATCCGCAGGTACGGCGCCAGGCAGTTGCAGGAAATCCAGTGCATCGGAAACCGTGTGGGTATCGAGTTCAGCCAGGCGTTGAAGCGGGTCGGTAAGGTCGGCAAGTGACATGAGATGAGCCCCTGTTGTGGTAAGGGCTCACGTCTCACTGAGGGGCGGTGATAGGTATATTCGTATTAACGTTAGGCCAACATACGCTGAAGCTATGGCTGATCAGATCCTGAACTGGCCGACCAGTTGCCCCAAACGCTGACCCAGATCCGCCAGGCTGCGCGAGGTCTGGGCACCCAGTTGGGTCTCATCGGCGACGCTGTCCACCGCCACGGCGATCTGATGCACGCTGCGATTGATCTCTTCGGCCACGGCGGTCTGCTCTTCGGCGGCGCTGGCGATCTGCGCGTTCATCGAATTGATGGTGCCGATCAACTGCGCCATGGTGTCCAGGGACGCCCCGGCTTCGTTGGCCTTGGCCGAGGTGCCGTCGCCAGCATCGCTGGAGCGGCGCATGGCGTCCACGGCGGCTTCGGTGCCTTTTTGCAGGCGGTCGATCATGCCCTGGATTTCCTGGGTGCTGGTCTGCGTGCGGCTGGCCAGCGCGCGCACTTCATCCGCCACCACCGCAAAACCACGCCCGGCCTCCCCTGCCCGTGCGGCCTCGATCGCGGCGTTGAGCGCCAGCAGGTTGGTCTGTTCAGCAATAGAGCGGATCACGCTGAGCACACTGACGATGGAGGACACGTCCTGTTGCAAGCTGTCGAGGGACACGCCGCTGCTGCGGATGTCGTTCACCAGCGCATGGATCTGCGCGATGCTGCCGTCTACCACGCGCTTGGCGGCCTGGCCTTCGGCATCGGTTTGCTGGGCGGCCACCGAAGCGCCTTGGGCGCTGCGCGCCACTTCTTGCGCGGCGGACGACATCTGGTTGATCGCGGTGGCGACTTGGTCGGTCTCGTGGCGCTGGCGCTCCATGGCCTGCTCGGAGCGCTGGGCCTGATCGGAGACCTGGCTGACCAGGCCGGTGAGTTGGGTGGTCATCTCGGTGATCTGGCGCACCAGGCCGTGGATCTTGTCGACAAAACGGTTGAACGCGCCCGCCAGATCGCCCAGCTCGTCCTGGCTGGTGATGGCCAGGCGGCGGGTCAGGTCGCCCTCCCCGGCGGCGATATCGTCGAGGTTGGCTTTCATCAGGTGCAGCGGGCGCAGGATGGTATTGGCCATGACCATACCGACGGCCGCGATCACCAACAGCACCACCACGGCCACGCCGAGAATGCTCAGCAGCACGCCTTCCATGCGTTTCTCAACCTTGGCTTCGACCACGGCGACCTGGGCCTCGATGCCATCCAGGTTCACCGACGTACCAATGACCATGTCCCATTTGGGCAGGTATTCGGTGTAGCCCATCTTCGGCACCAGTTCGGTCTGCCCCGGCTGGGTCGAGCTGTATTGCAGGTAGTGGGTGCCGTCCTTGCCGACCTTGACCAAGTCACGGTTGACGTAAACGCCATTGGGGTCGCGGTTGTCCTTGAAGCTCTTGCCGACGCCGTCGGGGCTGTTGCCCTTGAACAGGCGAATGGTCTCGGAGTCGTAGCCGAAGAAGTAGCCATCTTTGCCGTAGCGGGTGTTGGACAGCAGCTTGACCACCTCGGTACGCGCGGCGGTATCACCGGGGGCCGCCGCGTCGTAGAGCGGTTTGATGGTGGTCATGGCCACTTCGACATAACTTTGCAGAGTGGCCTTGGCATCGTTGAGCAGGCGCTGGCGGGTTTCCTCCACCTCGTTGCGCGCCTGACCCTGCAGGATCCAGACGGTGGTCAGGCTGATGACCACGGCGAACAGCAACACCGGCACTACGGCGAGTGAAAGGACTTTGGCCTTGAGGCTCAGACGCATGGCTTTTCTCTCTTATTAGGCGACTTCAAAAGCTATCGGCCGCACAAGAGATATCTGTAGTGAGCGGGCTTGCCCCGCGCTGGGGGGCGAAGCCGCCCCAAACCAGGCACTGATGTCTCCCTGAGAAAATGGGATGGATCTATTTGGGGCGGCTTCGCCCCCCAGCGCGGGCGGTGCGACGATTCGACAAGCCCGCTCACTACAAGTCAGAAGATCAAAGGGTCATTGCCGCCAGCCAGCCGAACGCCAGCAACGGGAGGTTGTAGTGCAGGAACGTCGGCACCACGGTGTCCCAGATGTGGTGGTGCTGGCCGTCGATGTTCAGGCCGGAGGTGGGGCCGAGGGTGGAGTCCGAGGCCGGTGAGCCGGCGTCGCCCAAGGCACCCGCCGTGCCGACGATGCACACGATGGCCACCGGGCTGAAGCCCAGTTGCACGCACAGCGGCACAAAAATCGCCGCCAGGATCGGCACCGTGGAAAACGACGAACCGATGCCCATGGTCACCAGCAAACCCACCAGCAACATCAGCAGCGCGCCCACCCCACGGCTATGGCCGATGAACGCCGCCGAGGTTTCCACCAGCGAACGCACGTCACCGGTGGCCTTGAGCACTTCGGCGAAGCCCGACGAGGCAATCATGATGAAGCCGATCATCGCCATCATCTTCATGCCTTCGGTGAACAGGTCGTCGGTGTCGCGCCAGCGCACGATGCCCGACACCGAGAAGATCAAAAACCCGGCCAGGGCGCCGATGATCATCGAGTCCAGCCACAGTTGGATGATGAACGCCGAGGCAATCGCCACGCCGGCCACCAGCAGGGTCAGCGGGTTGTATTGCACCGCGACCTGTTCGACCCGCTCGATTTTCTCCAGGTCGTACACGCGCTTTTTGCGGTAGCTGACAAACACCGCCACCAGCAGGCCAACCACCATGCCCAGCGCCGGCAGGCTCATGGCGTGAGTGACGTTGACTTGGCTGATATCCACCCCGCTCTTGGCCACGTTGGCCAGCAGGATCTGGTTGAGGAAGATATTGCCGAAACCTACCGGCAGGAACATGTAGGGCGTGATCAGGCCGAAGGTCATCACACAGGCGATCAGGCGGCGGTCCAGTTGCAACTTGGTCAGCACGTAGAGCAGCGGCGGCACCAACAGCGGGATGAACGCGATATGGATCGGCAGGATGTTCTGCGAGGCAATCGCCACCACCCACAGGAGGCCAATCAACAGCCATTTGACGTGACTGCCGCCGGTGGCTTCCTGGCGGTCGACCAGCAGCAGCGCCTTGTCGGCCAGGGCGTGGGCCAGGCCGGATTTGGCAATCGCTACGGCGAAAGCGCCGAGCAAGGCGTAGGACAACGCCACAGTTGCACCACCGCCCAAGCCGCCATTGAAGGCTTTGAGCGTGGCGTCGATACCCAGGCCACCGGTAAGGCCACCGACCAGGGCACCGACGATGATGGCGATGACCACATGCACGCGGGACAGGCTGAGCACCAGCATGGTGCCGACCGCGGCAATGACTGCGTTAATCATGGTTACCTCAAGCAGAAACATAAAAAACAGGCATGCCCGCGCCCAGGCAGCCATCGGATGGCAGCCAGCGTGCAGGCTTGAAGGAGGTCTTATTAGAGGGCGCGCACTTTGCAGCAGGTGGGCCCGCATGTCAAAAAACCTGTGGTGAGGATGACTGTTTTAATAAAGAAACCTCTGAAACCGCCGATACAGAGCCTCTGTTTGTATTTTAGGTTAAGGATTTCCGATGTCGCTTAGGCAGCTCTCTATTCAATGGAAAATCACCCTGCTCGCCGGCCTGTGCCTGCTGGGGATCGTGACCCTGCTGGTGGGTCTTTCGTTGTATCGCATGGCGCAGAGCTCTCAGCAGGTCAAAGCCTCCAGCATGCAGATGCTGGATGAAGCCGCCCAGGCGCGCATCGAGGCGCAGGGTGAAGTGCAAGCGTTGGGCATTCGTCGCCAATTCATGGACGCCTACCAATACGGCCACGGTTTTTCCCGCCAGGTGCTGTTTTTGCGTGAGCAGGCTGAAAAGCGCTTCCTCGACGCCTTCGACACCCGTGAAGACCTGACCCGCCAAGTCAAGGCCGCCCTGCAGGCCAACCCGGACTTGCTCGGTTTATCCCTGGTGTTCGAAGCCAACGCCCTGGACGGCAAGGATGAGTTATTCGCCGGCCAGGCCGAACTGGGCAGTAATGACAAGGGCCGCTTCGCCCTGTACTGGTCGCAACCGACGCCGGGCAAGCTGACCTCGATGGCGTTGCCGGAAAGCGACATGTCCAATACCCAGCTCAGCCCCAGCGGCGAGAAGGCCAACGCCTGGTTCACCTGCCCGCGTACGACCCTCAAACCCTGCGTGATCGAGCCCTACTTCTACAAGATCGATGGGCAAAACGTGCTGATGACCAGCATCGTCTTCCCGCTGATGGTCAATGGCAACGTCATCGCTTCGTTGTCGGTGGACATCAACCTCAACAGCCTGCAGGCCGTGAGCCAACAGGCCAGCCAGAAGTTGTATGACGGTCAGACCCAAGTCAGCATCCTCAGCCCCACCGGCTTGCTCGCCGGCTACAGTCCGGACGCGAGCAAACTCAGCCAGCGCCTGGACCAGGTCGACACCACCAACGGTGCGCAGTTGATCAGCGCCCTGGCCGGCAGTACACAGATCCGCAGCCTGCGCAGCGACCATCAGCTCAAGGTACTGGCACCGTTTGCGCCGATTCCGGAGGGCAAACCGTGGGGCGTGTTGCTGGACGTGCCAGAGAACGTCCTGGTGGCCCCCGCCGAAGCGCTGAAAGCCCAACTGGATGCCGACAATGCCAAGGGCACCCTGCTGGAACTGAGCCTGGGCCTGATTGCAGCCGTGGTCGGCCTGATCCTGGTGTGGCTGATGGCGCGCAGTGTGACCCGGCCGATCCTCGGCGTGGCACACATGCTCGAAGACATCGCCAGCGGCGAAGGCGACCTGACTCGCCGCCTGGCCTACGACAAACAGGATGAGCTGGGCCAACTGGCCGGCTGGTTCAACCGTTTCCTCGACAAGCTGCAACCGATCATCGCCGAGGTGAAACGCTCGGTGCAGGACGCCCGTGGCACCGCCGACCAGTCCGCCGCCATTGCCACGCAAACCAGCGCCGGCATGGAACAGCAGTACCGCCAGGTCGATCAGGTGGCCACCGCCTCCCACGAAATGAGCGCCACCGCCCAGGACGTGGCGCGCAGCGCGGCGCAGGCGGCGCAAGCGGCCCGCGAAGCCGACCAGGCGACCCGCGACGGCCTGACCGTGATCGACCGCACCACCGCCAACATCGGCCACCTGGCGGCGGACATGAGCACCGCCATGGCCCAAGTCGAAGGCCTGGCCGCCAATAGCGAGAAGATCGATTCGGTGCTGGAAGTGATTCGCGGCATCGCCGAGCAGACCAACCTGCTGGCCCTCAACGCCGCCATCGAAGCCGCCCGCGCCGGTGAGGCCGGCCGTGGCTTTGCGGTGGTGGCCGACGAAGTGCGCAACTTGGCGCAACGCACCCAGGAATCGGTGGAAGAAACCCGCCTGGTGATCGAGCAGTTGCAAAGCGGCACCGTCGATGTCGTCGGCGCCATGGGTAACAGCTATCGCCAGGCCCAGGGCAGCGTCGAACAAGTCGGCGAGGCCGTGACTGCCCTGCGTCAGATTGGCGATGCGGTCACAGTGATCAGCGACATGAACCTGCAAATCGCCAGCGCCGCCGAAGAACAAAGCGCAGTGGCCGAGGAGATCAACAGCAATGTGGCAACCATTCGCGATGTGACCGAGTCGCTGTCGGAGCAGGCGAATGAGTCGGCCAGGGTGAGCCAAGCATTGAACAGCCTGGCGAATCAACAACAGGGGTTGATGGATCAGTTCCGCGTCTGAGCGACTGCACGCCACCTGAACTGACGCAGATCAACAGTGGGAGGGGGCTTGCTCCCGATAGCGATGAATCAGTCGATAGAGGCGTTGGCTGACACACCGCCATCGGAAGCAAGCCCCCTCACACGGGGTAATTCGATCAGCACTTTCAACCCACCCAACTCACTTTCGTGCAACTGCAACACCCCGCCCCACACCTCGACAATGTCCCGCACGATCCCCAACCCAAGGCCGTGGCCGTCTATCTGTTCATCCAGGCGCGCGCCACGGCTGAACACCTGGTCACGCTGCGCTTCGGGAATGCCGGGACCGTCATCTTCCACCGCCAACCGGTAGCTGTGCTCAGTCTCGATGATGCTCAGGCGCACATCGGCGTCCGCCCATTTGCAGGCGTTGTCCAACAGATTGCCGAGCAGTTCCAACAGATCTTCACGGTCCCAGGGCAACTGCAGGCCGGGCGCAGCGTGGTAGCTGAGGTCTAGGTGCTCGCCGTGGATCATGGTCAGGGTGGCGAGCAGGCCAGGCAGTTCTTTATCGCAATCGAACAACGCACCGGGCAGGGTTTCACCCGCCAGGCGGGCGCGGTTAAGTTCGCGGTTGAGGCGTTGTTGCACCTGCTCCAACTGGTCACGCAACAGTTTGCTCACCTCAGGACGATCTTTGAGCGCTTCGCTCGATGCCGCGCTCAACAGCACCGCCAACGGGGTTTTGAGCGCGTGGCCAAGGTTGCCGAGGGCATTGCGCGAGCGCTTGAGGCTGTCTTCGGTGTGGGCCAGCAAGTGGTTGATCTGCGCCACCAACGGCTCCAGCTCCAGCGGTACCTGGGTGTCGAGCTGCGAACGTTGGCCCTGCTGCAGTTGGGCGATCTGGTTGCGCGCGGTTTCCAGCGGGCGCAATGCGCGGCGTACGGTGACCCGCTGCAGGACCAACACCAGCAGCAGCGCCGCCAACCCCAGCACCAGGCCGATCTGACGCATCAGGCGGAAGCTTTCACGCACCGGGGTGTAGTCCTGGGCCACGCTGATGGAAATCGACTGGCCGAAGCGTTTGTAGTCCGAACGCAACACCAGCAATTGCTGGCCTTCCGGGCCCAGTTGCAGATTGCCCTTGAGCCCGATCTCGGGCAGGCGCGGCAGTTCCTGGTCCCATAAGGAGCGGGAGCGCCAGTGGGTCTCGGCAAAATCGATGCGGAAGTAGTGCCCGGAAAACGGCCGCTGATAGGCCGGCGACAGGCGTTGTTCATCCAGCTGCACGCCGTTGGGTCCGCGCACCAGAGCCACCAGCAGGTTTTCGGCATCGTTGCGCAGACCAGCTTCCAGGTAGCGCTGCAAACCGGCTTCGAACAACCACAGGCTGGTCTGCGCCAGCACCACGCCGACGATCACCATCACACTGATAAGGCCAAGGCTCAGGCGCCGCTGGATCGACCTCATGCAGGGTTGGCGCCAAACCGGTAACCCTGGCCGCGCCGGGTCTCGATCACGCTGCGGCCCAGCTTGCGGCGCAGGTGATTGACGTGCACTTCCAGCACATTGGAATCCCGCTCGGTCTCGCCATCGTACAGGTGCTCGGCCAGGTGGCTTTTCGACAGGATCTGTTCGGGGTGCAGCATGAAATAGCGCAACAGGCGGAATTCGGCGGCGGTCAGCTGGATCTCGGCGCCATCGCGCAACACGCACTGGCGGCCTTCATCCAAGTGCAGGCCGGCGGCTTGCAACGTGGGCTGGTTAGTTTGGCCATGGGAACGGCGCAACAACGCCTGGATACGCAGGTATAACTCTTCAGGGTGAAAGGGTTTGGCCAGGTAATCGTCCGCGCCGGCCTTGAGCCCTTCGATGCGCTCGGCCCAGGAATCGCGGGCGGTGAGAATCAGCACCGGGATTGCCAACGCGGCGGCACGCCACTGTGCCAGCACCTCGAGTCCAGGCAGGCCGGGCAGGCCAAGGTCGAGAATGATCAGGTCGTAGGGCTCGCTTCGCCCCTGGTAAACGGCATCGCGCCCGTCGGCCAGCCAATCGACGGCATAGCCCTGGCGCTGGAGGCCAGCCAACAGTTCATCGGCCAAGGGTACGTTGTCTTCCACCAGCAGCAGGCGCATCAGTCTTCCTCGTCTTTGATCAGCACACCGGTGCTCGCGTCCAGCTTGATCTCGCGCACCACACCGTCGGTGGTCACCAGTTCCACTTCATAGGCATATTGCCCGTGTTTCTTTTCCAGCTCGGCTTCCAGCAGGCGTGAGCCGGGATAGCGCGCCATGGCCTGATGCAACAGCTGTTCGAGCGGCAGGATTATTCCCTGCTGGCGCAGTGCCAAGGCTTCATCCTGATTGAGGTCGCGGGCCGCCAGGCTGGAGCAAAATGCCATGAGCACCAGCGCCACGCGACTGCCGGCGCGTAAATTTACCTTCATTACGTATCCTGATGATTCTTGAGAACCTGCCCGGTGAGCGCGTCCAATTCAACATCCCATTCGATGCCGTGGGCATCTTCCAATTCGACCTCGTAGACGTACTTGCCATAGGCCTCGTCCAGGTCGGTATCCAGCAGTGTTGAACCGGGGTGCAGGGCCAGGGCCGCCGCTTCCAGTTGGTCAAAGGCGACAATAGTAACAGTGGCCGGCACTTTCAGTGGCTTGTCGGGGTCCACGGCTCGGGCCTGGGTCGCCGTGAGAGCGATGATACCGGCGGCAACCAGAGCGGTGAGGCGCTTCATGATAAGTCTCCGTTACAGGATGTTTTCCTACGCCAGCCACCGTACGCGCTGCAACTTAACTGAAACTGAATTGCCACCATGGCAATTCCAGGCCTGACCTTTTTCCCTCATCCCGCGAGATTTTCTATACTGCCCCGCTCGCTTCAACAGAGACCGGTATGACAGCCATCCACATCAAGTTTCCCGCCCTGACCCTCAAGGCCGGCAAACGCGCCTTTGCCCGGATTCGCGAGCAAGGCCTCAAGCCTGCCGATGTCGGCATCCTGCCCGGCGCGGCCGGTGGCCCCAAGGCGCTGGGCATCCAGGGCCTGGACCTGGCGCTGTTCGGCAACTGGCTGCCCCGCGCACCACGCGAGCGGGCGCTGATCGGCGCGTCCATCGGTTCGTGGCGGTTTGCCAGCGCCTGCCTGCCCGACCCGGTGCAAGGCCTGCTGGACCTTGGCCGCTTATATAACGAACAGCGCTTTGCCAAAGGCGTGACCATGGCCGAAGTCAGCCACAGCTGCCGGCGCATGCTCGACGACCTGCTGGCCGGCCGCGATGCACGGGTGCTGGACAACCCGGACTACCGCCTCAACATCATGGTGGTCAAGAGCCATGGCCTGCTTGCCGATGACCACCGTGGGCGCCTCGGGCTGGGCCTGTCCTCAGTAATCGCCGACAACCTGCGCGGCCGCGCGCGGCTGTCGCGGCACTTCGAACGGCTGATCATCCACGACCCGCGCCAGGCCCCGCCCGTGCACCCGCTAAAGGATTTCCCCTCGCGCTTCCTGGCCCTGGAACTGGGCAACCTGCGCCAGGCACTGCTGGCGTCGGGCTCAATCCCGATGGTCATGCAAGGCGTGCGCGACCTGCCCGGCGCAGGCGCCGGCACCTACCGCGACGGCGGCCTGCTGGACTACCACCTCGACCTGCCCTACCACGGCGATGACATCGTGCTGTACCCGCACTTCACCGACCGGGTCATCCCCGGCTGGTTCGACAAGGGCCTGCCGTGGCGGCGCAGCAACCCACAGGGCCTGCAGGACGTGTTACTGCTGGCGCCATCCAAGGACTACCTCGCCCGTCTGCCCCACGGCAAACTCCCGGACCGCAGCGACTTCAAGCGCTTCATGGGCGACGACCCAAGCCGCAACAAATACTGGCAGACAGCGATGAGCGAAAGCCGGCGGCTAGGGGATGAGTTTCTGGCATTGGCGGATAACGGCGGATTGGGCGAGAGACTACAAGTCTTGTAGACGGCGGCTTACCAGCGATAACCAAAGTTATCGACACAACTGTGCAGCCCCTCAACCACTAACCACGATGCGAAGCGAGCCGCTCTTGATCTTGATCTTGATCTCGCTTTTGATCTCAGGCGCCCCGTCAAACACGCTGGCCGGAATTCGACAGGGATTTGGGGGGTAAACCGGCAGGGATGCCGGTTTAGCCGCCCCGCGCCATGGATGGCGCGTGGCGGCGGCCCCCCAAATCCCTGTCGGATTACGGGCACACCGAGCGTGAGCGAGGTGCCGAGTGTTGGGGCAAGAGCGTTTTGCTTACTTTTGCGCTTTTCAAAAGTGAGCCGCTGTAAAAGCGGAACCCATAGCGGCCGTTACCTAAATAACGGATATGTACCCGGTCTGATCCAGCATCCAGGTCAGCTGTCAGGCCGCCACGGGAGCAAGCTCCCTCGCCACAGGTCCAGCGCCATAGCCAGAGTGGTGTAGATACCGATGCCTCGATGGCGCTGAATCAGTCACCTGATGAATCGACTGACACACCGCTATCGAGGGCAAGCCCCCTCCCACATTTGGATCGCGGGGTAACATTTAGATGGCGGTCAGCTGTCAGGCCGTCAGCGGGAGCAAGCTCCCTCGCCACAGGTCCAGCGCCATAGCCAGAATTGTGTAGATACCGACGCCCCGATGGCGCTGAATCAGTCACCTGATGAATCGACTGACACACCGCTATCGGGGGCAAGCCCCCTCCCACATTTGGATCGCGGGGTAACCGTTAGATTGTGGTCAGCTGTCAGGCCGCCGGCGGGAGCAAGCTCCCTCGCCACAGGTTCAGCGCCATAGCCAGAATTGTGTAGATGCCGAGGCCCCGATGGCGCTGAATCAGTCACCTGATGAATCGACTGACACACCGCTATCGGGGGCAAGCCCCCTCCCACATTTGGATCGCGGGGTAACCGTTAGATGGCGGTCAGCTGTCAGGCAGCCAACGGGAGCAAGCTCCCTCAACACAGTTCCAGCGCCATACCCCGAGTAGATACCTATACAGCGAGGGACGGTATGCGCGCCAAGGGATCAAGCTGTTAAACTCGCCGCCTGCCAGACACCGACCGAGCTGAAAACACTGTGGAAATCTTCAAGGAATTTACATTCGAATCCGCCCACCGCCTGCCCCACGTACCGGAAGGCCATAAATGCGGGCGCCTGCACGGGCATTCGTTCAAGGTGGCGATCCACCTGAGCGGCGACCTCGATCCCCATACCGGCTGGATTCGCGACTTCTCGGAGATCAAGGCGATTTTCAAACCGCTCTATGAACGTCTCGATCACAACTACCTCAATGACATCCCAGGCCTGGAAAACCCGACCAGCGAAGTGCTGGCCAAGTGGATCTGGAATGAGCTGAAACCCCTGCTGCCTGAGCTCAGTGCGATTCGCATCCACGAGACTTGCACCAGCGGTTGCATCTATCGCGGCGAGTAAGCGATTGCGCGTTGAAGAACCACCTGCGGGTGGTTTTTTTACGTCTGCCACCCCCAATGTAAAGCATCCTTGACACGGCAATAATCCAAACCTAATGTAAAGCACCCTTTACTTGTGGAGAGGGTCATGTCGGTCAAACGCTTTCTGGTGGAATTCGCGGTGATAATGCTGGCGTACATGCTGTGCGTCGTCATTTCCAGCGCCTATGTGTCGTCCATGTCCGACGGCGCCGCAAAAATCGCCTTGGCCTTGCTACCAGTGATTCCGATGATCGCGATGGCGGTTACGATCATCCGCCGGCTGAACGCCATGGATGAAATGGGCCGCAAGATCCAGCTGGACGCGCTGGCCGTGGCGTTTGTGTGCACGGCGCTCACGACCTTCAGCTACGGCTTCCTGGAAACTGCCGGCTTCCCACGCTTATCGGCCTTTATGGTGTGGCCGATCATGGGTGGCGTCTGGTGCGTGGCCACGATCATCGGCACAAGGCGCTACCAATGAATAACCTGATGCGTCAGTTACGCTCGGAACTGGGCTGGTCCCAGGCCGACCTTGCCGAGCGCCTTGGCGTATCGCGCCAGACCATCAATGCCATCGAGACCGGCCGCTACGACCCAAGCTTGCCGTTGGCGTTCAAGATTGCCAAGGTGTTCGAACGGCCTATCGAAGGGATCTTCGAAGCGCCGACAGATTGATCGACTGTCCAAAGGAGCACATTGCAATGATGCGCCTCGCCACTGTTGCTGATGTTGCTGCCATCGAGGCTATCGTCCAGGCGGCCTACTCGCCGTACATCGAACGGATCGGCCGCAAGCCAGGGCCGATGCTGGAGGATTATCACCAACAAGTGAAAGCCGGAGGCGTACACGTGCTGGAAAATGCCGGGCGGGTTCAGGGTTTTATCATCCTGCTGGATGCTGATGACGCACTGCTGCTGGATAATCTGGCCGTCGCCCCGGATGCCCAGGGCCTGGGCCTCGGGCGGTTGCTGATGGATTTTGCCGAGCAACAGGCGCTCGCCGCAGGCTTCGCCGCCATCCGCCTGTACACAAATGAAACCATGGCCGAGAACATCAGGCTGTACACGCGCCGTGGCTATGTCGAAACCCACCGGGCCGAAGAACATGGCCTGCACCGCGTATACATGACCAAACAACTCCAGGAGTAACCCATGGAAAACACCTGGCTGGCCCAAGCCAAACGCTTGCAGGCGTTGGCGTCCACGGGGCTGCACTTTTGCACTGATGATTTCGAGCGCGAGCGCCTGGAAGAAATTGCCGCGATTGCCCACAGCATGCTCGCGCAATTGGGCAATGTGCCTTTGGAGCGCATCACCGGGTTAGTCACCGACTTTGCCCAGCGCTATTCGACACCGATGATCGACGTACGGGGTGCAATCATCGAGGACGACCGAATTCTGCTGGTGCGCGAGTTGACCGATGGCTGCTGGGCGTTGCCGGGCGGTTATGCCGATATCGGTTTGTCGGCAGCGGAAAACATCGTCAAGGAGATTCGCGAGGAAGCCGGGTTGACGGTCACCGCGCGGGCGCTGTACAGCGTCACGCACAAGGCCAAGGGTTTGTATCGTCCGGACGTGCGGGACTTCTACAAGCTGTACTTCCTGTGTGAACCGGTGGATCAGTGCGCACCGATGGCGGGTTTCGAGACTACGGAAGTGGGCTTTTTCCGCCTCGATGCGCTGCCGCCGCTGTCCCGTGGGCGCACCATCGAAAGTGATCTGGAGGCGGCATTCGCCTTTCATCGCGGCGAGACGACCTACACGCTGTTCGACTGATCCAATTTGTATCACCGCTGCACCGCTTTCGTGCCCGACTGGGCACGGCGTACAACTCTTCCTGCGTTTCTCCCGTGTTTGGCTATAAATAGTGTGCACGATGCACAGCGTCGACCGTGCGCCTGTCACTGCCGCCGGTTTGGCACGCACGGTGCAGTAGGCCTGCGTCACTCATTCAGGGAGCAAGGCACATGACGCAGCAAGAACCGGGCAATGATTACCCCCTCAGCGAAGTCCCGATGCATGCGCGCAAAGGCCTGGCGTCGACCGCCATGGTGCTGCTGGGCTTTACGTTTTTTACCGCGACCATGTTTGCCGGCGGCAAGCTGGGGGTGGCGTTCAGCTTTATCGACATGCTCGGCGTCGTGGCCCTGGGTAACCTGTTGTTGGGTATCTACGCCGCAGGCCTGGGTTACATCGCGTTCAAGAGCGGGCTGAATTCGGTGCTGATGGGGCGCTTCTGCTTCGGCGAACTGGGCAGCAAGCTCAGCGACTTGATCCTCGGTTTTACCCAGATTGGCTGGTACGCCTGGGGTACCGCCACGGCCGCCGTGGTGCTGGGCAAGTATTTCGAACTGAGCCAGGGCAGCGTGCTGGCGTTGATGGTGCTGTTTGGCCTGGTGTTTTGCGCCACGGCCTATATTGGTTATCGCGGGCTGGAGATTCTGTCCTACATCGCGGTGCCGGCGATGGGCATCCTGCTGTGTCTGTCGATGTGGGTAGCGACCGTGAAAGTCGGCGGGCTGGAGGGGTTGTTGGCGGTGGTGCCGAGCGGTGCGTTGGACTTGTCCACGGCAATCACTCTGGTGTTCGGCACCTTTGTCAGCGGCGCGACCCAGGCCACCAATTGGACGCGCTTTTCGCGTTCGGCCAAGGTGGCGGTGCTGGCCAGCCTGATCGGTTTCTTTATCGGCAACGGCTTGATGGTGCTGATCGGCGCCTACGGTGCCATCGTCTATCAACAACCGGATGTGGTCGAAGTGTTGCTGCTGCAGGGCTTTGCCATGGCAGCGATGGCCATGTTGCTGCTCAACATCTGGAGCACCCAGGACAACACCATTTATAACTTCGCGGTGGCCGGCTGCAACCTGCTGCGCACTAAGCGGCGCAAGACCGTGACCCTGGCCGGCGCGGTGATCGGCACCCTGCTGGCATTGCTTGGCATGTACGACCTGCTGGTGCCGTACTTGATCCTGCTGGGCACGGTGATCCCACCGATTGGCGGGGTGATCATGGCGGACTTCTTCTACCGTTACCGCGGCCACTATCCGCGCCTGGCCGACGCTCGCCTGCCGGCGTTCAACTGGCCTGGGCTGGTGGCGTATGCGGTGGGCACGGTGCTGGCCTTCAGCTCGCCCTGGGTCGCGCCGTTGGTGGGCATCGTTGCTGCGTCGTTGACCTACATCGTGCTCACCACCGTACTCCGGGTGCGCGCGCCGCTGGCTGACGCCCGCGCATGAGCCTGACCCTTGCCGATGTACTGGCCCTGCCGGGCTTGGAATCAATGCGCCTGCGCGCAGGCGCCGTTGGCCTGGATAATACCGTGCGCTGGCCCTATGTCGCGGAGAACAGCGGGATTGCCGAATGGGTCTTGGGCGGCGAGCTGGTGTTCGTGACCGGGATCAATCACCCACGGGATGAAGCCAACTTGCTGCAATTGCTGGATGAAGCCTGTCAGCGCCAAGTGGCTGGGTTGGTGATACTCACGGGGCCGGCATATATCCAGGCGATTCCCCCGCGTTTGCTGGAGGCTGCCGAAGCCGCCGGCATGCCACTGATCGAACAGCCTTATTCGCTGAAAATGGTGCTGGTGACCCAGGCCATTGGCTCGGCGCTGATCCAGTCCGAGCAATTGGGGCGCTCGCGGCACGATGTGTTGGAGCGCTTGCTGACCGGCGATTACCAATCCCTGGATTTGCTGCTGCATCGTGCAGTGCAATTGGGCCTGTCGCTGGCCGGGCACTGGCAGGTTGTGCAACTGCAATTGGAAGGCAGCGAATGGCTGTTTGCCCAGGGCGATGCCGCCTATGTAGAGGCGCAGCTGGCGCGGCAACATGACGCTATCAGTCGGCGTTTGCGTCAGGTGTCTGCCGGGTTGCCGGTACTCGGACGGGCCGGGCAATGGACACTGCTGCTGCCGGCGCCGGACGCTGTCGCCGCCTTGGCCAACCGCCAGCAATTGGCCAACTGGCTCAACCCGCTGAACCTGCGCCTGGCGCCGCTCAAACTGTTTATCGGCCTCAGCGCCGCCGCGCACCCACCGGTACGCCTGGCCCAGGCGCAGGATGAAGCGCGCCAGGCGTTGGCCGCTGCGCGGCGTTTCAGCGAGCGGGCCGGGCTCTGCATGTACGACGAACTGGGCGTGCTCAAACTGCTCAGCGGTGTGCGTGATCGCGCCCTGCTCGACCAATTCCTGAATGAACGCCTCGGCCCATTACTGCGCCACGACGTGCACCATGGCCCCAGCCTGATGCCGACCCTGGAAGCCTGGTTTCACGAGAATGGTAACCTTGTGGCCGCCGCCCAACGGCTGGCCGTGCACCGCAATACCCTGACACACCGTGTCCAGCGCATCGAAGCCCTGTGCGGCCTGACGCTGGATAACGCTTATGACCGCCTGGACATTGGCATTGCGCTGATGATCTGGCGGCTGTCTGCCTGATTGTTTTTAGCCAAGAGGAACTTGCCCATGCACATCATCAACGCCCGCCTGCGCAACCGTGAAGGCCTGCATGATCTGCACCTGGAACATGGCCGGATCGCCAGCATCACCCCCCAATCGGGTACAACGACTGCCGCGGCCGACGACCTGGACGCCGCCGGCAATCTGGTGATTCCGCCCTTCGTCGAACCCCATATCCACCTCGACGCCACACTGACCGCAGGCGAGCCGCGCTGGAACATGAGCGGCACCCTGTTCGAAGGCATCGAATGCTGGGGCGAACGTAAGGCCACCATCACCCAGGCAGACACCAAGACCCGCGCCAAAAAAACGATCCAGGCCCTGGCCGCCCACGGCATCCAACATGTGCGCACCCACGTCGACGTCACCGACCCGGACCTCACGGCGCTCAAGGCCATGCTGGAAGTGCGCCAGGAAAGTACGCACCTGATCGACCTGCAGATCGTCGCGTTCCCCCAGGAAGGCATCGAGTCATACCGCAACGGTCGCGAACTGATGGAAGAAGCCATTCGCCTCGGCGCCGATGTAATCGGCGGCATCCCTCACTTTGAGTACACCCGCGACCAGGGCGTGAGTTCGGTGAAGTTCCTGATGGACCTGGCCGAACGCACCGGCTGCCTGGTGGACGTGCACTGCGACGAAACCGACGACCCGCATTCGCGCTTTCTCGAAGTGCTGGCCGAAGAAGCCCGCAGCCGTGACATGGGCGCTCGCGTTACCGCCAGCCACACCACCGCCATGGGCTCCTATGACAATGCCTACTGCGCCAAGCTCTTCCGCCTGTTGGGGCACTCCGGTATCAGCTTCGTTTCCTGCCCCACCGAGAGCATTCACCTGCAAGGCCGCTTCGATACGTTCCCGAAACGCCGTGGCGTCACTCGGGTCAACGAACTGCTGGAGGCCGGCATGAACGTGTGCTTCGGCCAAGACTCCATCGTTGATCCCTGGTACCCCTTGGGCAACGGCAACATCCTGCGGGTGCTGGAAGCCGGTTTGCACATCTGCCACATGCTTGGCTACCGCAACCTGCAAAGCGCGCTGGACCTGGTGACCGACAACAGCGCCAAAGCCATGGCCCTGGGCGAACGATACGGCCTGGAGCCTGGACGGCCAGCCAACCTGCTGATCCTCTCGGCGCACAGCGACTACGAGGTCATCCGTAGCCAGGGCCTGCCGCTTTACTCGATCCGCAACGGCAAGGTCTTGATGAAACGTCAGCCGGCGCAGGTGGAGTTTGTGTAAAGGCTCTGTTCAGGCAATCGAGTCGATATCCAGTGTTTGCGCCCTCCCCCATTCGCCAGGCATGGCGGGAGGGATACTGGCGACCTGGGCCAGCTCGCGGTTTTCACGGTGGCTGAACCAGCGCCTGAGGCTCGGTTGCAAGCTGGCGCTGTGGGCTTGACTGCCGTAGACATCACGGGCTTCCAAACGGCGCCAGCGCAGGGTCGCAAGGCGCTCACGACTGGTGTGCAAGCGGTCGATCTCGGCGTTCAAGGCTTCGTTGTGCTCATAGCCCCGATCGTTGGCGGGCTTCAGGCGGACCAGTTCGCGGCGTTTGTTGCGCAGTTGCTGGCGCATGGTTTCGAGTGCGTGATCGAGCCGTTCAAATTCTCTCGGTGTGACCAAGGGCCCGCTACTTTCCTGGGTTTGTTGCCACCGACGTAGCGTCGCCCAGGCGGCTGGGATATAGCTGGCGGTCATGAAGTGCTGATTGGCCTGAAACAGCTGTTTCAGCAGGTTGTCACGGTCAGGCATGTCACCGTGGAGTTGCAACGCTCGGTTGCAGCCGGCTTCCTGGATGGACTCACAACCAGGTTTCCACAACACTGAAGAATGCGTGCCATCTGCGAGCATGATCGGCATGAAGTGTTGCTGTTCGCCATGGTGCTGGTAGGGATTGCCACCGAAACGTACCAGGCCGGCCGCAAACAGCAGGCCACCGGACGCGGGAGCGCTGAAGAGCGTGACGGCGCCGGGGATCCAGAGTTTGGCGGTGGTGTTCATCCACGGAGCCGGGACGCTGGGGACCGGATCGTTGTGGTTGACGATGCGGTGGTGGACCAGGCTTGAGGCACCGAGGGTGAATTCGGAGTCGGCGGCGCGCGGGGCACCGTAGGTGTAGAGGAGGATGTTGTAGTTCCCCTCCGGCGCTCGGCGCAGGCCTTCTGCCAAGAGCAAAGCGATTGCGCCACCCAGGCTGTGGCCGCAGATGATTATTCGTTGGCCGGTGTGAAACTGAGTGAGGTAATGCAGCACGAAATCACGCATCGCCCGATAAGCCTGATAAAACCCTTCGTGCGCCTTGCCGATACCCTCGGCGAAAGCCACCTGATGAGCGTCTGCATCCCGTAGCCCATCTGCAGCGCTGGCAGTACCCCGTACCGCAATCAGGATCACCTCATCGTGATGACTGATAAATGCCTGCGTGTCAGTACCAAATTCTTCATCGTCAAAAAAATGCAAACTCGCGGGGTGCTCCTGCTTCTCCGCCAATTCCGGTCGGTTTTGGGGGTACAGCGTGGGATCGAAAGGCAAAATCTCGAAGCGCCGGGAATACGGGACCTCTTCGTAGAGCGGATAGAACCGTTGCTGTTGATCTGCATCGACTCGCCAGGCTTCGTGATAACCCGAGAGCTTTTCAGCAAAAAAATGACCGACGCTTGGGTCGAAGGGGAATCGAACTGCGTCCCGAGGCCGTTGAGGTGGCTCCTGGCCGAAATTGCAATAACTCAAGGTGGCCATCAACGCCAGCTGATACAGGTTCAAGGCACAGAAGCTGTCTTCGGTTGAAAGCATCGGACGCAACGCTCGCAGTGGCCGAACCTCCAGGACGGTATGGTTGTTGGGAAATAATACGATCCCCGCCAAGGTCGATTGGGGCGGCCCGAAGCCAAGGTCCTCCAGCATCTTTAACGCGTGCCGCTGGGGTTGATGAGTTCGCTGCGTAACCGGTGGCAAGTGGGCGACATGACGGACCAAGTCGCGAACTTCAACTTGATAAAACCGACTGGTTGTTGGTTGAGCCGGATCACCCTCAGTACGCCGACCGTCGGAGCGAGCAAATCGAGTGTGTTCCGCCCGAATTTGAAGCTCGGTGATAGGGAGCTTGTAAGCTCGGCGCGACATCAGTTGCTGATACAACGGCTCCGTTCCTGAATACAGGTCGTCAAAAACAAGGGCCACAGGCCCACAGTAAATATCTTTGAGTGTGGCGAATCCGTTTCCGTCCAGCCTGCCTTTGTATTCTTGCCCCGCGCTATCGTGAAGGGTGTAAGGCAACCCACCGTAGGCCGTCCCAACGCCGAGTTCATCTGCCAGGCAAAAACTCACCCAATGCCCGCGCAATGGACAAGCCGGCTTGTTATCACTGAAAAAAGGTTGCTTCCGCGCGTCCAACATCATGAGTTTGCTCCTTGTTACTTGCACGATGGGTAGACATCACAGATGCGACCATCGGGCATTTTTATAGGCTTAAAGTCGGTGGTATTACCGTTGCAAAACGCGTACAGGTCTTCAAAGCTGCTACCTTTACAACGCTTCCATCCGCCAGGTACTGCCACCCAGGTACCGTCAAAATACGGTTCTTCCTCGTCAATTAAAGTCAGCGTCACCCTGAGTGTCTTTCCCGGCAACTGATCCCGCTGCACCACGTGTCCTGATCCCTGTCCGTGTGGGTGACGGGCCACCTCAAAAGCCTTGCATGAAAGAACCTTGATGATCGCGTGTTGCGGCCCCGCCGTCCGAAACAACCACTGACATTGCTTATGCAATTCCTGAACGCCCGAATCTGGCATCCCAGGTATATCGGCGTTCGAGGGATCTGTGATTGAGAAACCTGCCAGGTCTCCCCCGACGTCTGAATATCGGGTCCCCCACTTCGCATACGTTCTAAAATCCACACTGCGCAAAACCGTAGGGCACCCTTCAATGATCTCCGTCAGCGGTAGCTCAAAACTCACGCGTTCAGCCACCGGTTTGTAACGCGCAATAAAGATTTTCCTCTCGGGCCTTTTACCTCGACGTCTCGGCAACGTGCACGTTTCCCCAGTCGCGGGACCATAGTTGGCGCCGCCGATGAAGCGAAACTCCGCCGGCAAATCCACCTCCAACGTAAACCGTTCAACCGGTTTGCTCACGCACCCCGCCAGCCCTATCATCGCCAGCACAATCAACACGCCCCACCTTCGCCTAGCCATTTTTTCCTCCTGTCAATTCCCACTGGGCTGCCACCCGTTCAAAATGCTCTCCCGGTGCCTCCCCACCCCGCGGCCCCCACTGAACGACCGTGCCCCGTGTGGCCTCTTCCAACCGTCGTACCACCAGAAACTCCAGTTGCTCGGGCCTTCGCCACTGCCAGGTGCGAGCCTGCTCCAATACCTGCGCCAGCCAGATTCTTGGGTCCTGGAATTCCGCTAACGCGACCAGGTCTTCACTGTGCTCGGTCAACAGGTAACGCAGGATATTGGCCTGCAGGATGGCTTCAGCGTTCGGGTTGGGGGTGTTCAGCCAAGGCGCGGGGTTGGGCACCGGATGTTCACCGGGGGCCGGGTTGTCAGCCGTGCGCCAGCGCTCTTCGTGCCAGTAGCAAACGCTGAACAACGGGCCGAGGAATTGCGGCCAATGTTCCGCGCGCAGATAGGCCAGTGCGCGTGCCAGGGTGCGGTTGTCGTGAAAGCGGTACATCGATTGCGCACCTTCCGGGCCCACCAGCAGCCTGTCACGCCAGTGCCGAGTCACGACGTACAGGTCTTCGCTTGGCAGGCTGCCCAGCCAGCCCCAGTTGTTCTCGGGCTGCTGCAAAAGGCCGAGCAATGCAGGCTCGTTCATCTGCTCCAGCAACAAAATCACTGGGCCTTGCCCCGCCAGTTCCGCCAAGTCGGTCTCGGCGTAGAGGCTGCGATACTGTGAAACGTCGCGCGTCGCCAGCAGTGGCTGACAGGCTTCATGCTGCCCCTCAAGGATCAAACACAACCGATGTCCTGCCTGATGCTGTTGATCCATCCATTGGCCTGGCATGCTCTGCATCAAGCAGCCCTCCCCGGCAGATCACACAGGCCTTCGCGGCAGCGCTCGCACACCGGGCAGTAGTCGGCCCCCAGTTGGCTGGCCAGGTTCATGAGGGAGCCTTGCACCACGGAGATCGCTGGCCTGTCGGCCGCCGCTAACGCATTCGCCGCTCGGGTCACGGAGGGTGAACCGCCCAGGGTGATGGGCCGACTGCTGAAGATGCCCCCCGCCTGGATGACCAGGTGCTCGCCGCCCGCCTTGAGGCTCAGTTGCGCCCCGGCATCGATCACCAGGCTGGCACCGGACTTGAGGTGAAGCTGCTGCCCCGCTTCGACGAACAAAGTCTGGCCAACGTGGGTCCGGCTATCGCCGTGTACATCGAGGTGATCGCTGGCCTTGAGTACGACGCTGCGATCACCCGTGACCTGGCGATGCTCCTCGCTGCCCAGGTGAGTGGTGCTCATACCCTGGATGACTTCCCGGCGTTCGCCCGCCACCTCCAACCGGCTGTCATGGCCGACCTGCTGCTCCAGGTCCCGCTGTGCGCGAAGATAAATCAACTCCTCGCCGCGGCGGTCCTCCAGGTACAGCTCATTGGCGCCCGCGCCGCCAGGGGAACTGCAGCTGCGCAAGACACTGCGGGTCTTGTACTGCGGGAGGGGATAGGCCGACCTGTGCGACGCATTCGGCAGGCAACCGTTGATCAACGGTTGGTCCGGGTCCCCTTCCAGGAAGGTCACCAGCACCTCCATGCCCACACGCGGAATCAGCGTTGCACCGAACCCGTCACCGGCCCATCCGGACGCCACCCGGACCCAACAACTGCTTGTATCATCCGACGTATTCAGGCGGTCCCAGTGAAAGCGCACCTTCACCCGGCCATAAGCGTCGCAATGCACCTCCTCTCCGGGCGGCCCGGTCACGGTTGCGGTCTGGCTGCCATGGATGCTCGGCTTGGGATGTTTGAGGGACGGTCGATGTACCGCTTGCCAAGGGGTCGCCGTGAAGCGATTGCGATACCCCAGGAACCGGTCAGTCGCGGGCGCAGCCTCCTCCAGCACCTGCGGTTGATACCCCTCGTGACGCACCGAAGTGATGAGCCACAAATCGTTGCAGGACGGGTCGGGGTGATCGCGTAATTCAAGAAAATGTCCACTGCGCAGCGCGGGTTGATCACTCCTGCCCAATGCCCGAAGACGGTCACGTTGGTGACGCTCCAACCCCCGCCGCGCCAAGCGCTTACCCCGGACATGGCCGCTGAATCCTGCTGGGTAGTGATAATCCTCAAGAGGATGCGCCGGAGCAGAACCGGCGGTGTCCTGCAGAAGCAACGAAGGGTGTTCGAAATCATGATCGCGGCGCACCGTCGCCTGGCTGCGTGTGCCCAAACGCACCTCGAAACGCTGGATAACCTGCGTTTCGGCCTGCGGCCCGCCAGCCGGGTAATAGCGCTGCACCGGCAAGCGGCGAAACACCGTCTGGTCGTCACCGAACACCAACAGATGAGCGTCCGTGCTGTGACGAAAATGGTAGTGAATGCCCTCCTCTTCACACAGCCGCTGGATGAAGTGCAGGTCACTTTCCGCGTACTGCACACAGAACGTGCGCGGCGGATAAACCACGGGGCCCAGCTCGAACACGTAGGCGTCCGCCAGAATGCCATGCTGTTCGAGGACGGCGGCGATGATCTGCGGCACGCTGCGCCGCTGGAAAATCCTTTGGTCGCGCCGATGCGCAAGATAGGCCAGCCGAGGTGCCAGGGTCAGGTGGTAGCGCGTGGTGCGCTGACCTGGGTCATCTCGGCCTATCGCGTAGATATGCCCATGCAGGCCTTCGTTCGCGTCGCCGAAATCCAGGTAGGCGGGTTGGTGGAGCAACGTCTCCAGCGCTAGGGAGGGGTTTTCGCTCACGACCTGTACGTGGATGAAAAACGCTTGATCAAGGACCTCGCTGCCGTTGAATGCCAGCACTTGGAAGTCGATATTTATGCATGGAAGAATAAGTTTGAAACGTGACGAAACAAACGCGTTAACCATCCGTTGTTACCCGCCGCTAATGAATGACCGCCCTGAAATACTCTCTCTCGCTAAAGAATAAGTGACCGAGAAAAAAGCGCCTGAACACCTCAAAGCTTAGCGATTACGGGGAAGAATCGGCCGCGTAAAAATAAAAAAGAAGTTTCGTACGAAGAAGTTGGAAGTGTCTTTTACCAAATGAAAAAACGAGGCAATGCGCCACTTCTTAGTCATAAGAAATGCCCTACATTAAAGTTCGTCACGATAACTAACTAACAGAGAAACAGCCGACGCCAAATCACAGCGTCAGCCGTTAAGAAACCTCACCCTTGCAGCCGCGCTGCACCGAACAGACTGACGCTCAGCAACGTCTTGTCCTGAGTGTGCAAGCGCACCGGCGCAATGCCACCAGGCATGACCACGGCAATATCACCGCTCTCAACCCAGCCTGCACGCCATGCCGCGCATGCCACGGCACTGGCGCTGGTTCCGGAAGACGCAGTGGGCCCCTCTCCGCGTTCGAACACGCGCGCGATGAGTCGATTGCGGGACTCTCGCGCCGCCCATTGCAGGTTGACCCCAGCCGCACAGGGTTGCCCACCGCCTGCGGGAGGTGCAAAGGCAATCGCCTTCAAGGCTTCGAACAGGGCGGGCTGCTGCATTTGTGCGTTGTCGGGCAATGCCGACACCCGCTCGACCAACGTCACACAATGGGGGTTGCCCACCCGTACAAATTGACTCGTGGCCCACTGAGGGTTGATCGCCGTCAGCTCACTGATGTGGCTCAGTTCGGCCCCCTCCAGAAAGGCTTGATCAACCCCTTGGGCCCCCACCGCCGAGGGTCCGAACGTGGGCAACCCCAGTTCAAGCCAGAACCCCGCAACGTCCTCACGAACGGACGGTTCCACCCGAGTGGCGACGGGCGATACCGCATCCGTTTTGTCGTGGTGTACGCGCAATTCACAGGCGTCAGTCATCAGGGCCTGTTCGGTCAGCGCCTGGGCAAAAATCGTCAAGCCATTGCCGCTGCGCTCGGCCAAAGAGCCATCCGTGTTAACGATCAACAGGTCAAACGGCGGCTCGGCCTGGAACGGCCCGACCAACAAACCATCACAGCGATGCGCCTTGGCATCAGCCGGGCGTGGTATCGCGCCCCAGCCGCATTCGGAAGCGACGGCCGATGCTGTCCAACGGCTGCGAGTACGCGCGGCCAACGCCGCGCTGTCGGGCACCTCAATGCCCTTGTTTCTTAACAAGGCTGGGCTGACCACGCCATAGATGTTGCCGCGAGCATCGTAGAACAGGGTCATAGCGTGGTTTGCCTGAACAGCTTCATCGGTTCGTCCGTTTGGTTGCCTGCACACTCAGGCAACAGCGTATTACAGAACCTACCGACAATGGGAGGCGGCCTGGAAGGTGGTAATCACCGTGAGCACGAAGGGGTTCAAAAGCCCTCACGGAGATTACGCACCTTCCAGGCCGCCTCCTACACACCCGATACTTCTTACGTGGCTGCAAACTGCCCAGCCGTTCCAAGTGTGTAAAAATAAAATTCACGCCCGGCAAAACGCCAAGGGAACCCCGCTCGCGCACCAACGCCTGATATGCAAGGATGTCGCGCCGGACATCGTTCGTTGAACGCCAAACCAAGGACTTTTCATGACTGCCATCTCCACCTCAGCGCCCGTGGTTCCCGGGCGGCTGGAGCAAATGTCGACCCGTATCGCCTTCTTCATTGCCGGCTTCGGCATTGCCGCCTGGGCACCGCTGGTGCCGTATGCCAAAGCCCGTGCCGAACTGAGTGAAGGCACACTGGGCCTGCTGCTGTTGTGCCTGGGCGTCGGCTCGATCATTGCCATGCCCGCAGCGGGTGCCTTGGCATCGCGCTTTGGTTGCCGACGCGTGCTGAGTGCCGGGACGATCATGATCTGCCTGGCTTTGCCGGTGTTGGCGACGGTCAGTTCGATTCCGTTGCTGATGGCGGGTTTGTTCCTGTTTGGTGCCGGTTTAGGCACGGTGGATTCCACCGTCAATCTGCAGGCCGTGATCGTCGAACGTGCCAGTGGCAAGACGATGATGTCCGGTTTTCACGGGCTGTTCAGCCTGGGTGGGATTATCGGCGCGGCGGGGGTCTCGGGATTGCTCGGGTTGGGCCTTTCGCCACTGCAGGCTACCCTGGTGGTGATCGTCATCACGCTGGCGGCACTGCTCAAGGCGGCACCGCACCTGCTGCCGTACGGCAGTGAAAGTTCGGGCCCGGCGTTTGCCGTTCCGCGTGGCGTGGTGCTGTTTATCGGTTGCCTGTGCTTTATTGTGTTTCTGGCCGAAGGCGCAGTGCTCGACTGGAGCGCGGTGTTCCTCAGTGCCGAGCGCGGCCTGGACGAAGCCTATGCAGGCTTGGGTTACGCAGCCTTTGCCTTGACCATGACGCTCGGACGGTTGACCGGTGACGCCATCGTGCGCCGGCTGGGCGCTACTCGGGTGATCGTGGCTGGCGGTGCACTGGCAGCGGTCGGCACATTCCTCGCCACCTTGTCACCGGCTTGGGAAATGGCCTTGCTGGGTTATGCGCTTGTAGGTGCCGGGTGCTCGAATATCGTCCCGGTGCTGTATACCGCTGTCGGCAAACAGAACGTCATGCCAGAACACATTGCCGTGCCGGCCATTACCACCCTGGGCTATGCGGGGATATTGGCCGGGCCGGCCTTGATCGGGTTCATCGCCCATGGCAGCAGCCTCGCTACGGCCTTCCTGTTGATCGCGGGGTTGCTGGCAGCGGTGGCGGTGAGTGGAAAAATACTGCGGGTATGAACGTTAAGCAGCACGAGCGGCTTGAGTATTTCAAGCAACTCGTGCCCCTTGAGCGTCTTTAAATTCCCCTCTCTTGCTTGTCCTCTTGCAGCCAGCGATCAAGGCTGTAGTTCTTCAACCACCCATCGTCGTTACGGCTGCCGAAAAGGCTGAAACCATTGGCCTTGTGACTGTCCAGAGAGTCCATTAACCCGGGTCGCTCCGTGAGATTCTTGGCCAGGTACACCTCTTGCTCAGTGTATTTTTTCAACGGAAACCCGGTGCGCGGATCCCGTACAGCTTCACCGTTGTTGTCCGTTACGTTAGGGTCCTTGCTGATCTCGGCAATCGTTTCCCTTTTCACGTACCGGTGTTTTTCTGAGCCAAAAAAGGCACTGAAGTCTTCCGACTTGTCCCGCCAATCATCAAATTTCCCCCTGAATGCCTGCACGACCTGCGCATCGGTTTTCGCATGGAACGGATCGGCGCTCTGGATATTGGGGTTGGTATTGCCGATCTGTGAGTCGCCCGCTTTGGCAAGGCTTTCATGGGTGATTTCACCGCCTTTGGCAACAATGGCATCGTTCAGCCGGGGACGGTTGAGTATCTCTCGCGCCAACATGATGGTGCGCTCCGACACCTTGCTGCTGCTGGGTTCTTCTTTGGCTATTTCCTGCAAAGATCCCTGGGTCAGTCGGCCATCTTTCTTGAAGGCATCCAGTAATTGCAGGTTGTTTTTGAGGTCGGTCGCCAGCAAGTGGTCGTCTGAGCTGACAAAGGGGTTCCCAACCTTCGACATGCCTCCATACAGGTTCTGGCCGTCAAAGTGACGATCGGCGCCGTTCGCGAAACGGGTGTTGAATGTCTGCAACGCTGGCAACGGCTTACCCAATGCTCGGTTATCTACCTCATGGCGAAACTGACCATTACCCGCACCTGCTGAGGGATTGTTCGGTGCATTTAATGCCGCTATTTGCGTGCGGCCCAGATTATTGACAATTTCCGCCATGATTCACCTCTACCCTATCTAGATTTTCGTAGCCTGGGCCTTGATTACCTGATCCGCAAAACCGACTCGAAATCAACATGGCACAAGCACCGATTGAGTGGTGCTCAGAAAACAATGGTTCCGAAGACTGCCGTCCAAAACCCCGGACTTACCCCAGTGAATCTTGAGCATTTGTAACCCGCGCACCTGGCCGGACCATTCCTGGCGTGGAACAGCCCACTAGCGGCTGGACAACTTGTGCCAAAGGTTGGCAAATAGGCAGAGCAAAGGATTGGACCCTGGCTCTTCAGTGATCGCTCGAGAGCCTTTGTCAAAATCTTCGGCGGTGGGCGCCTTGAAGCTGAACTTAGGCGAGGATGTGAGGTTAAGCCCCTGTGGCTGGGACGTTCCCGGGGTCTCTGGCTGTTGCGCAAGCGTAGCCATTGCCGAGACGTCGTACTGGGAGTGACGGGATTCAAATGATGTCGAGTTCATGGTCCAGACCTAATCCGGTAGATGAAGGCCCCCATCGGTAGTCAATGACCGGTGGATATTTACTCTGTGGTGCGTTTTTGAAAACGGTTCCTGCGGGTGGATCTGTATTTCCTGTACCACGCGTTTGCCAACCTCTGCCGCGCAGTCCGCGACAGAGGTCCGCCCCTCGCCTAACGAAGCAGTTGGTACAACTCCCGTTGAGAGATCTGGCCATCGCGGCGCCAACTGTCAACGTTGTCCATCATCGACCTGAGGTCCGAACGGGCCATCACTTCCCTCGACAGCTGGGTGAGATGGTCGCTGAATGGGTTGCCGGTCAACGCTTGCGACGCACGTGCGCTGAGTTCGCGGAGCTTGATCGTGCTGCTGAAGTAGCCGCCCTTCAGCGAATTGAAATGGGTCAGCATTTCTCGCACGAGTTGCTTGTCGTTATTCAACTTCAACGGGTTATCGGAACGAACAACGCTACTGATGTCGTCCTTGGACAAACGGCCATCCAATGCCCCCGTACTGCCATTTCTATCGAGCGCTTGCATCAGACCGGGACGCCGCAACAGTTCCTTCGCCAGTCGGATATTCGGGTCCAGGGAGGGGTTGCCGGTCAACGGTCGATTGGCCATTTTCTGCACGCTCTGGGGCGTCACACTGCGTGAAGGCCAGCGGCCCTTGAACGCCCCATAATTATCCAGAAGCCCCTGGGCCAATTGCTCATTACTTTGTTTGGAGTAATAGGGGTCCGGTAACGTCGGGTCTGGACGCGGCGGCGGGCCGGGGTTCGGGCGCACACCGTCCGGCACTGGGCGCGGCGGCGGACCACCGAATACCGGGCCGCTTTGGCTGGACTGCGATGTGAAACTGACACCTACCGTGATCTGGGCACTTGATGAGGTACCAGACCGCTCAGTATTGGGTTTTGCCTCTGCAAGAGGGGCATTATCGGTGGAGGGAGCGACGCTCTGATTGAATGCTGATACCGACATTTGGTTCTCCAGTTCGGTGTGTTCAGGCGCCTGACCTCACCGTCCCAGCGACCCTGACGCTCAATAAGCCGTCCAGGCAACCAGCAGAGGCAGGCATATCCTGTGTGGCAGAACGGTGGGAAGCGGTTCCTGAGACAGCTGAAAACTTCCAGAACCCAAGTAGGAAGAGCATCGGCAGGGTTGAGAGATAACCCCATATGTTGGACAGCATTACCGCCCAACCTGAGCAGGAAGCGCGGCAATGTGGTGAGTCAACGGCGGATCAGAACCTAATGGGGAGCGCTCACCTGTTTGAGACGGCTGAGTTTTTCGCGGCTGCCGCACACGCTCATCTGGCACCATTTGCGCTGTTTGTTCTTGGAAATGTCCATGAACACCCAATCGCAGTCCGTGGCACTGCAACTGCGTAGCGCGTGCAGATCACCCGACACCAGCAGTTGCGTGGCCTCGATAGCCAGGCGTCCCAGCACCATGGCCGTCAGTTCCTGCGCCGTGGTGCAGGCTTTCCACGCCCAGGCGGGCTTACCGTCGACCGACCGCAGCACCCGCCAGGCGACGCCTTGCTGGAACATCTGGTTGATCTGCTGCAAGGCCTCGTCGGGGGCGGCGTGGTTCATTGATAACGGATAGAACACCTCATACAGGCATTCCCTGAACGCAATAACCGCGTCCAGGTCCGGTTGGTAGGCGATCGACGACTCGAACACCATGGGCTTGTAGTCATCAAACTCTCGGGCTGAGATCAATGACGCATGCAAGGCCCATTCGAAGAAAAACTGAAAACTGGTGAGCCGCTCTTCGATGACCTTGAGTGCGGTGCCGGGACGCCGGCCATTGGTGGTATTGATAAAGTCCAATACCCGGGCCCCACCAATCAGACGGATCGATTTTGCAGTGCCCGTAAAATGTGTCATGCCTGCTCCTGAAAAAACACGTTCTCCCTGCGATGGCGCAGATTACCTTGTTTTTTCGAGTTGCAGACATTGGCATCTCGGCGCAAAGACCAACGGCTAAGTGCGAGCGTCGTTGCGCGCCACCCAGTCCAGAATCGTCTCGACAGACTGCGCCACTGAAAGCGCCTGGGTATTCAAGTGCACTTCCGGAAACACCGGCACGTCATAGCGGGAGTCAATCCCGGTGAAGTGCTTGATCAAGCCTGCGCGGGCTTTTTTATACAGACCCTTGGGGTCACGCTCTTCGGCGGTTTCCAACGGCGCATCCACATGCACTTCGACAAAAAACTCATTGCCGATGATCGAGCGCGCGTAATGCCGGCTGGCCGACGAAGGTGAAATCAACGCCACGATCACCAGCAACCCCGCCTCCAGCATCAACCGCGCCACTTCGGCGACCCGGCGGATATTCTCATCGCGGTCGCTGTCGGTAAAACCCAGGTCCCGGCACAGCCCGCCACGCACCGAATCGCCGTCGATAATGGCGGTGAGCCGCCCTTGTTCCTGCAGGGCAATATCCAGCGCATCGGCAATGGTCGACTTGCCTGACGCAGAGATACCCGTCATCCAGATCACGGCTGGCTTATGGTTCGTTTGCGCGTGTTCGGTGCGCCGGTGGTTGAACGCAAACGCATGCAGATTCTGGTTTGGACTGTCTGGAAAATAACTCATGGCCGCTCACCCTCCGTCACCGAAACAGGTTGTTTACCCAGCATGAACACCATCACGCATTGCACGAACAGCAGCAGCGCAACCACCCAATACACGGTCGAGAACGACCCGGTTAGGTCCTTGGAAAAACCGCCGAGGAAATTGCCGCACACCCCACCCAGGCCGATCAATACGTTGGCAATGCCGAAGGCCTGGGTCAGTCGGCTGACCGGCACAATTTGCCCGATGTAACTGGGGACCAGCCCGAAGATGGGATAGAACGCCAGCGCAAACAAAAACGCGGCCAGGTAGAACAGCGGGAGGCTGTTGAAACTGAACACCAGGGTGGCGGCCAGCCCCGCACTCAGGAAACACATCGCCAGCGACGCCCGCACCCCCACCTTGTCGGCAATCCAGCCCACCAAAAAGCCCGACGCCATGCCCACGGCGCCGATGGTGGTCCAGATAAACCCGGCATCCTGGACCGACACACCCAGTTCATCGCGAAGGAACGGCGCCAGGTAAGTCTGGAACGGCAGCAGCGCCATGCCATTGAGGAAGGCGATGGCCCAGGTCAGGTACAACGAGCGGCTGAGCCAGGGTTGGCGGCTGTCAAACGCAGTGGCTCGCTCCCCGGCAAACCCGCGGTCCTGGCTGGCGGCCAGGTTGCGCAACAGAAACCAGGCCACCACGCACAGGGCCACCGAGATCAGCCCGGCGGTGAGCCAGATCGAGCGCCAGCCGCCATTCAGGGTCAGGAACGACACCAGCAGGCCGTTGATAAACACGCCATAGCTGGTGCCGCTGGAGATCAGCCCCATGACCCGCGAGCGATTGCCGGGGCTGAAGCCCTTGGTGACGATTTCCGCCAACGGGATGTACACCGAGGCGGAACAGCCGCCGAGCAGGATCAGCAGGGCTCCCGATAACCAGATGCTGTCACTGACACTCAGGCCCAACAGCGCCAGGGAGGTCATCACCGTGGACACCAGGCTGATTTTCCAGCCCTCGAAATACCGGCTGATCACGCTGGTGACCGATGAAAACAGCAGGAAGCCGATCTGCGCGCCGCCGGTGATCAGGCCCACCGTGGTGTAGTCGAAACCGATGTCGCGACGCATGTCCACCACCAGGTTGGCGAACAGGTAAACGCCAAAGCCATAGGTACTGGCCACGAACCCTGTGAGGACCACCGCCAGCACGACGCTGTCCAATGGGCGGGCATTGCTCTGTACAAGTGTGCTCATCAAGCCTCCTTATTCGGCGCGCGCAGTGTGGATGACGAAATCACAATCCATCATGTCGTAGTCACGTTCGAAATCACCGTAGCTCTCATGGTCGGTAAACCCGGACTTGAGCACCTCCCCCTTCAATTCCCCCGGCAACAGCGGGTAAACCTGCAGCCTGTACTGCTCCTCGTTATCGAACGAATAGATGAACTCACACAGGTGCTCATCAACCTGCCCCAGGCTGACCGAAGCCTTCGTACCGCAGTAGTAGTAATGACCGCTGGCTTTGAATTTGCCGGCACGGATGGCGAAGAAATTGCGCTGATCCACAATCAGCAGGCCACCTGGCTTGAGCAAGGCCCTGAATTTCGCCAGCACCCGCAACCGATCGTGCGCGGCGAACACATGGCACAGTGAACTGCCCAGGCACACCACCGCATCGAACTGGCCAAGCTCCTGGGAATCCAGTGAATGCCAGTCGCGGTAATGGGACTGGATGTCCAAACCGTGTTTGCGAAAGTTCGCTCGTGCCTTGGTCAACATGGTACTGCTGCCATCCGTGGCGACGACATCGAAGCCCGCCTGCTTGAGCTGCACCGCATGAAAGCCACTGCCCGTCGACACATCGATCACCGACTGCACGCCGTGGCGTCGCAGCAGCTTTTCAAAGAACCCGTCCTCCCCTTCCTTGCGCTTTTCCCAATCAATCAACTCATCCCAACGCTCGACGAAATCCGCCGAATACTGCGTGGCATAACTGGCGACTTCGTTGTGCTTACGCCCCGACATCTGATTCATCACACACCTACCAGGTTGAATTCTTGAAGGACAGGTACTTGCTCGCCAGCTCGTAGGCGAACTCGGCGGACTGCTCGATCGACATGGTGTGCTTGGAATAGCCCAGCATCGATTGCATGACGGCCATGCACTGCGGGTTGTACGTGACGGAACCATCGCAATGGATTTCGTCGATGCCATCCTGGCTCTGGCAGATCGTGTTGATGCGTACCGCCTCGTCCATTGGGCAAGCCTCGGAGAACTGCACCTCGATCCGCCCGTCCTGCAACTGCACCGGATAGCCGCCCGGAAGCCCGAGAGGGCCTGGCGCATGCACCAACACCGGCGTGGACGAAAACAGCCCTTCGATGACGGTGACGGCGGAGCACGCGGTGAGGAACTGCCCGTCCACCCCACCCAGGCGGCGGTACTCGGATTTCACCGTAGAAAAAATCGCCTCGGCTGGTAGGCGAGCCACCTCCGGCCGGTCGCGCACCTCATACAACAGGCGGTAGCTGGCGCGTGGAGGCAGGCCTCCGCGTGGCACGTAATGGCTGAAGTAATGCTGGGCATACAGCTGCACCTGCACATCGGCGGGCGCACATTCGAGCAACCGCGCAATGGAAAAACGCACGGCGGGAATCAGGTTGGCCACATTGCCCACGCCGATGTCCGGCGCCAGACCGATGCGCGCCAGGATCGGGTTGACCGCATCCGGGAACGCTGCGTTCACGGTTTTGGTGGTGATGCCGGACGCTTTTACTGCTTGCATCAGGCAATGCATCAACGTCAGGTGCATCGGCAGCCAGGGGCCGAACTGGGCCTGGTCGAGCTTTTCAAAGGAGAGCTTGGGCAACCCGGTGATGACCCGCCAGGACTGCAGCGACGCACAGTTCACCAGCATGTCCGGGGCCTCTTCACGCAGCAGCCGCGCGACCTTGCCGATGTCGGTCAGGTCGGCAATCACCGGCTTTATCGCGATGAACTGCCCCAGCTGTGCGCACGACAACGCCACCAAGTTGCATAACCGAATCGTTGCTTCTTCAGTGCGGCCCAGCACTACAAATTCGAAGGCGTTCTTCGGCGCCAGAATCTTGAGGATCTGCAGGCACAGGTTGCCGGCGCCCACCAGCAGCAGTTTTTTCTTGCGCACTGGATGGCTCATCGTGGGTAGGCTCCATTGTCGACCGGAATCACCCGGCCGGTGATGTGCCGCATGGCATCACCGACCAGCAGCAAGATGACCTCGGCCACCCCACTCGGCAGGATCGGGTCCTTGAGGACCTCCTGGCGGGCGTATTCGGCGCGTCGGTATTCGGGGATGGTGCCGTAGATGGCGGTTTCATGAATCAGCGCCGGCGACACCACGTTCACCCTCACGAACGGGGCAAAATTCCAGGCGTTGGCCTTGGTCAGGCCGATCACCGCCGCCTTGGTGGCGCCGTAGAGAGCGTCGCAGCTGCCCACTTCACCGGCCACCGAGGCGATATTGACGATGCTGCGCGGGGCTTCGTGCTGCATTTCCCGCTCGGCGAAATCCTTGGAGAGGTACACCAAGGCCTTGAGGTTGACGGTGAGAATCTCGTCTATCTGTTCGTCGGAATAGGCGTAGACACTTTTACCGTGGTAAATGCCAGCGTTATTGACCAACCCATAAATAGTCGCATGGCGCTCATACAGCGTCGGAATAAAACCCTTGATAACATTCATGTCGGAAAAGTCCGCAACATGCGCCTCGAAGACATCGGCACCGTAAAGACCTTGCAGCACGTTCAGACCTTCGGCGTCCTTGTCGGCACCGATAACGAAGTAGCCCTGTTGAATCGCCATCTCTACAGTTGCCCGACCAATTCCGTTGGCTGCCCCGGTCACAATCAGCTTTTTCATACAACAGTCCTTATTGACAAAACTCATTCATGCGCGCGTAAAAAGTTTGATGGTATTCGTACATTTCCTTTAATTTTGGAAACTGCTCGAATGCCCGCAAGTCGACCGATGTTTTTTCCGGCGACACAATACGCTCACTGTTTTCTGCAGCCACATGCCAACTGCGCCAGGTTTTCCATTGTTGTGGGCATTCGCGCTTCCACGTCATCGCGTGTGGTAGAAACTCAATACCCAAGTAATCACACAGTTTGCGAATCACCCGTTCCGGATCGGCGGCCAGATCATCCGCATTAATCACATAAGGCACGTTGCCTGTCAGTTTGGTGACCACGCAGAAGATGTCGTACAACGCTTTATGCCCAATGGCCTGCAACGGCATATCAGGGTGCACCCGATGATGGGAAATAATGCTGCTGGCGGGTTCGCGAATAAGAAAGATATTGGCCTGTTGTGCGAGAAAGCCACTGTCCACTTTCAAATCGTCCAGGCAGTGGTAACACATATCTTTGTGAAACACGTTAGTGCGTTCGCGGGCCTTGAGTAGATGCTCTTTTATACCTTGGTAAGTCGTGGGCAAACTGTGGTCCCACTCATCCGAAGGAATCGCCGAATCCGCTGAAAACGCCATATGCGCAAAGGGCTCGTGGAAAACCTCGAAATCCCCCCGCTCGATAAACACCCGCTCCAGTACGGTGGAGCGCGAACGTGGATGTGCCCACAACCCGATCATCCGGTTCATGCGATCACCCCGAATTCGGCCGCCAGCAACGCGTTGAGGGCGCGCTTGAAGGGTTTTGTCACCGGGCAGAGCCGAACGCAGTAGTCGGCCAGGCGCCGGTGTGCGCTGTTGGCCTCATTGCAGGCATTGAGGAAGGCCTCGTGGTTGCCAAAGTCGTACGGCTCGATGCTGTCGACAAAGTAGGCTTCATAGAAGTACGGGATGCGAATCAGCTTCGCGAACGTCGACGCAGGCGGCTTTTGTGGTCCCACGGCGGGCACTACCGGTTTACCGTGGCTTTCACGCTCGACCAGAAACTCCACGATGTCGGGGGTCAGCGTGTAGCACGTCGCGGTCTGCCCGGTCTTTTCCAGGTGCCAGCAGTGCTTGTTGCCCCGCTCGTCCACGTCGACCTTTATGCTCGACAGCAGGGTTTTGACCGGCACGGTCGAGGCCGCCACCAGCGCCTGGATCTGCTCGTAAATCATCAACTCGGCCCAGCGCAGTTCCTCGGCGCTCAATGCCAGGCCGCGTTCGGCCGCTTGCAGCGTGAATTCAGGCTGGCAGGCGAAACGCCCGATCATGAAGGTGATGACGTGGTTGCAGTGGGCGGTGTCGACACCGTTGCTGCGCGCCGTCGCCAGGCCGCGCTCGATGGCCTGGATGCCGGCCTGGAACTGGGAGACCGTGAAGCAGAAGGTGATATTGACCGACGCGCCTTGGGCCACCAGTTGTTCGACTGTTGCCATGCCTTCCAGGCTGCCCGGCACCTTGACCATCACGTTCGGTGCCAGGCGCTGCAGCTCCAGGCCCCTGGCCGTCATGCGCTCGGCGCAGCGCACATCCACCGGGTCGACCTGCGCGGAAATCCAACCTTCGGCCTGTGCCGATTGCACCCAGCGCGGCTGGAGACTCGCGGCCCCTTCGATGATGACTTCGTTGTACAGCTGCTTGCGCAACTCATCCGGAGAGAGGCTGGCAAGGTTGAAGCGTGAAGACCAATACTCACGCTTTTCGAGGATAACGGCCGTCACCAATCGGGGGTTGGTGGTCACACTGCACAAGCCCCAGGGTTTGGAAAAATCATTCGGCATCAACCTTTCTATATAGGTAGCCGCCGCCGGGTACTTTTCCAGCAAGTGGCGTTTGTAAGGCAGGTACACAGCAGGCGATGAATCCCACCAAACTTGCGAACATTGATCGTTGCGCTTAAGTCGTTCCAGGTAACCAAGTGTGTTCACGACGCCTCCTCCCTGAGTAATGAGATCAATTAAAAATGGTCAGTAATTCACGTATATCGGTAATCGGCACTGCGCCGACTGCGACCAACTGTGAATGCCGATACGTCGGACCAAAACCGATAACACTAATATTGGCAGCGACCGCCGCCTGAATACCCGTAACACTGTCTTCAATCACCAACGCGTCACTGACATCGACGTTGTAAGTGTCACACGCCGTCAGGAATACCAACGGATCAGGCTTCCAGCGACCGACTTCATAACAACTGAATATTCGCCCTTCAAAATAAGAAAACAGTCCAGAAATACGCAGACAGTGTTCTATCTTATTGCGCGGCGCACTCGAGGCGACGCAATAGGGAACCGTCAGGCTTTCCAATACTTCAACCATCCCCTCAGTCGCCTTCAAACTGAGTGTCAGTGCTTCCAGGGCCTGCTGGCGAAAACGCTGTTCAAACTCAGTGTCCAGCGTGAGTTTTAATATCTGTTCAGCTTCGCGCAGACAATCCGCAATCTTGCGACCACGGAAGTGTTCAATAAAGCCGGTTACATCAAGTAACCTGTCGCGCGAAGCAAGCGCATTAAGCATGGAGATCAACACAGACAGGGTTATTTCTTCACTTTGGACGAGTACGCCGTCGCAATCGAAGATAATTAACTTAGGCACGCCAACTAAGGCCGCTGCTTTTACCTGACCAGGTAGTTCCCCTATATCGGCCGAAAGGCACATAGGAATCTCTTATAGGTGGCCCCGCGATGACTTCCGAACTACCAACGGAGCGGGTTGAGGTGTGCCTATAAGACACGTGGCGAAAAAGCCTGTCAAACGCTTTTGAGCGGTTTTTTAGTATCTTATGGTTATTTTTTATAGTTCTGTTATTCCATTTTTCACCATGGTTGTAGTCGCTAAAATCACACGGATGAACTTCCCCTGCGCGCGGCCAGTCAGCTACTGGAACTCACGTATTTAAGGTCGGTGAGCAATGCGTATCTCTTTGGAGCAACAAGTGGCCCTGGTGACAGGCGCCAGTTCAGGAATCGGCGCCGGCGCGGCCAAGGCCCTGGCGCAAGCCGGAGCGGCCGTGGTGCTGAATTACAACAGCCAGGCCGCACCGGCCGAGGCCTTGGCGAAGCAGATCAACGCCGAGGGTGGCCGGGCGATTGCCATCGGCGCCAACGTCTCAATAGAAGAAGATGTGGAACGGCTGTTTGCCCAGACCCTGGATGCCTTCGGCCATCTGGACATTCTGGTGGCCAACTCCGGCATGCAGAAGGACGCCAACCTGGTGGACATGACCCTTGACGACTGGAATGCGGTGATCGGCGTCAACCTGACGGGCCAGTTCCTGTGTGCCCGCGCTGCGGTGCGCATCTTCAATCGCCAGGGCGTGCGCGAAGGCGTGTCGCGGGCTGCCGGCAAAATCATCCACATGAGCTCGGTGCACCAATTGATCCCGTGGGCCGGGCACGTGAATTACGCAGCATCCAAGGGCGGCGTGGAAATGCTGATGCGCACCCTCGCCCAGGAAGTCAGCGAACAGCGCATCCGCATCAACGGCATTGCGCCGGGGGCAATCCGTACGGCGATCAATCGTGCCGCCACCGAAGGCGCGGCAGAAAAAGAGCTGCTCAAGCTGATTCCGTATGGCCGCATCGGTGATGTGGAAGACGTGGCCAACGCCGTGGTGTGGCTGGCCAGCGATGCCTCCGACTATGTCGTAGGCAGCACACTCTTTATTGACGGCGGCATGAGCCTTTATCCGGAGTTCCGTGGCAATGGTTGATTTGAAGAACGAACCACAGAGCGCCATCGATGCCCACGGCATCATTGGCGATATGCGCAGTGCCGCATTGGTAAACGACAAAGGCAGTATCGACTTCTTCTGCTGGCCGGAATTCGACAGCCCGTCGATCTTCTGCTCACTGCTGGACAGCCCTGATGCCGGGATTTTCCAACTCACCCCGGACCTGCCCAACGCGCGCCGTGAACAGATCTACCTGCCCGACACCAACGTGCTGCAAACCCGCTGGCTCAGCGACGAAGCCGTGGTGGAGATCACTGACCTGCTGGCCATCAGCGAAGAAATCGATGACCTGCCGTTGCTGATCCGCCGGGTGCGAGTAGTCAGTGGCAAGGCCAATATCCATCTGCGCTGCGCGGTACGGCATGACTACGCCCGCACGCCGACCCACGCCAACCTCGACGACGGCACCGTCGTCTTCAGTGCCGACGGCCAACCCGGCCTGCGCCTGTCCGGCAGCCATCCGCTGCAGATCAAGGACGGCGCCGCCGTGGCCAGCTTTGTCCTGGACCAGGAAGAAGGCGCCGAGTTCGTCCTCGGCGGCCAGGACGATGAACGCGTGGACAGCCGTTGCACCGACCTGGCACTGGCCCACACCTTGAAATACTGGCGCGGCTGGATAGCGCAGTCGAACTACCGTGGGCGCTGGCGCGAAATGGTCAACCGCTCGGCGCTGGCCCTCAAGCTGCTGACCTCGCGCAAACACGGCGCGATTATCGCCGCCGCCACCTTCGGCTTGCCCGAAACGCCGGGCGGCGAACGCAACTGGGACTACCGCTACACCTGGATCCGCGATGCGTCGTTCACCGTCTACGCTTTCATGCGCCTGGGCTTTGTCGAAGAAGCCAACGCCTATATGCGCTGGCTCAAAGGACGGGTCAGCGACTGCTGCAGCCAGCCGACCAAGATCAATATCCTGTACGGCATCGACGGTCGCCAGGAATTGCCGGAGGCCGAACTCGATCATTTTACCGGCCACGGCGGCGCCAAACCGGTGCGCATCGGCAACGAGGCGTTCGACCAGATCCAGCTGGACATCTATGGCGAGCTGATGGACGCGGTGTACCTGGTCAACAAGTACGGGGAAGCCATCTCCCACGAGGGTTGGAAACACACCGTCGATGTCGCCGACCAGGTCTGCGAAATCTGGAACACCGAGGACGTGGGCATCTGGGAAATGCGCGGCGAGCAGCATCACTTCCTGCACTCGCGGCTGATGTGCTGGGTCGCGCTGGACCGCGCCATCCGCCTGGCGTCCAAGCGTTCGCTACCGGCGCCATTCGCGCGCTGGGACCAAACCCGCCAAGCGATCTACGCCGACATCTGGAGCAATTTCTGGAACGAAGAACGCGGGCATTTCGTGCAGCATACCGGCAGCACCGCGCTCGACGGTTCGATGCTGCTGATGCCATTGGTGCGCTTTGTCGCGGCGACCGACCCACGCTGGCTTTCGACCTTGGAAGCCATCCAGAAAAGCCTGGTACGCGACGGTATGGTCTACCGCTACCGCAACGACGACAGCCAGATCGACGGCCTGCAAGGCACCGAAGGCGCGTTTGCGGCCTGCTCATTCTGGTACGTCGAATGCCTGGCCCGTGCCGGTCAAGTGGAAAAGGCCCACCTGGAATTCGAACAACTGCTGCGCTACGCCAATCCCTTGGGTTTGTACGCCGAAGAATTCGACAGCCAGGCCCGCCACCTGGGCAATACGCCCCAGGCCTTGAGCCATCTGGCGCTGATCAGCGCGGCGACCTTCCTGGACCGTAAGCTCAGCGGCGAGAAAACCACCTGGCAACCCTGATGTGGCGTGTGCATGATGGGCAGGCCCTCGACCACGGTCTCGACACGTCACGCTACGGCCTTCAATCGTGCGTCAGCCCGTCACGCCCATCGGCTAGCGTTCCAGCACCTGAAAGGAGCCCACCATGACCACCGCCTTCCCCCTGCACTCCGTGCGCACTTCCATGCTCGACATGGCGTATGAAGCCCACGGCCCTGCCGACGGTGCGCCGGTGATCCTGCTGCATGGCTTCCCCTACGACCCGCGCGCCTATGACGAGATCGCGCCGGTGCTGGCCGCGCGCGGTTGTCGGGTGTGGGTGCCGTATCTGCGCGGTTATGGCCCGACGCGGTTTATCAATGAGCAGGTGATGCGTTCCGGGCAGCAGGCAGCGTTAGCCAAGGACCTGTTGGAGTTCATGGATGCGCTGGGCATTGCGCAAGCCACCCTCGCCGGCTATGACTGGGGTGGGCGTGCCGCGTGTATCGTCGCGGCGCTGTGGCCCGAACGGGTGCGTGGGTTGGTGACCGGCGATGGCTACAACATCCAGGACATCGGCAAATCCCTCACGCCACGCACGCCTGCGACGGAGCATCGCTTGTGGTACCAGTTCTACTTTCACACCCAGCGCGGTGTCGACGGTTTGACTGCCAACCGCCGTGAGCTCTGCAAGCTATTGTGGTCACTGTGGTCGCCGTCCTGGGCCGAAGGGCCGGGCCTGTATGACCAGACGGCGGCGTCGTTCGATAACCCGGATTTTGTCGAGGTGGTGATTCACTCCTATCGCCACCGTTTCATGTATGCGCCCGGCGACCCGGCGTTGGAATCCATCGAGCAGGCCCTGGCACTGCAACCGACGATTTCGGTGCCGAGCATTTCGTTGTGCGGCGCCGATGACGGCGTAGGTCCGCCGCCCGAGGTGGATGATGACGTCGAGCATTTCAGCGGGTTTTACCGGCGCCAGGTGTTGCCGGGCGTGGGCCACAATATTCCTCAGGAAGCGCCGCAAGCCACGCTTGATGCGCTGCTGGCGTTGCTGGGCGAAAAGCGCTCGCGGTAGGCCTGGGGCGTCACGTCCAGCGCGCGCAGGAAGCTGCGCCGCAACGTCTCTTCACAGCCAAACCCGCACTGCACAGCGATGCGTTTGATCGACGCCGTGCTGTCGGCCAGTTGTCGGCGCGCGGTTTCGACGCGGATCAATTCGACGGCACGCGCCGGAGTCTGGCCGGTTTCGGCGCGGTAATGGCGCACGAAGCTGCGCTCGCTCATGCCCGCTTGCGCGGCCAGGGTGGGAATATTCAGGTCCAACGTCAGGTTTTCGGCCATCCAGGCGTGGAGCTCGGCGAAACGGTTGTCATCTTTTTGCAGGGACAGCGTCACACTGAATTGCGACTGGCCACCGGGGCGCTTGAGGAACACCACCAGGTGCCGCGCCACTTCCAGGGCCACCGCGCGGCCCAGGTCTTCTTCCACCAGCGCCAGGCACAGGTCGATGCCGGCGGTGACACCGGCGGAGGTCCAGACGGCGCCCTGCTGGATGAAAATCGGGTTGGACTCCACCGTCAACGAGGGGAACTTGCGCGCCAGCTCTTCGCAACGCGTCCAGTGGGTGGCCACGCGGCAACCGTCGAGCAGGCCACTGGCGGCCAGCAGGAAGGCGCCGGTGCACACCGACGCCATGCGCCGCGTGTGCTCGGCTTTTTCCCGCACCCAATCGACCAGCGCCGGGTCTTCGGCGGCGCCGTATACACCCCAGCCCCCTGCGATCACCAGCGTGTCGCACGGCGTATCGACGGCAGGCAGCGGCTCGGCCACCAGCGCCAGGCCGGCGGAAGTCATCACCGGCTGCGCCTGCGCGGCGATCACCGAGACGGCATACGGCAAGGGTTCGCCGCGCTGGCGCGCCAGGTCATTGGTGGAGGCGAACACTTGCAGCGGCCCGGTGACATCGAGCACTTGGGCGTTATCGAAAGCGAGTACATGGACGATTCGAGGCATGATTGGCGTGATTCGTGGGCTCAATGGCGTATTCGCCAAAGCCTAGGCCTCTAGAGTGAAGCCGTCCACCCCTTTGACGGAGCTTCATTCATGACCTTGCAGATCGGCTTTCTGTTGTTCCCCGGCATCCAGCAGCTGGACCTCACCGGCCCTTATGACGTACTGGGTTCGTTGCCGGATGTGAAACTGCACCTGGTGTGGAAAGACCTGGAACCCGTCACCTCCAGCACCGGCCTGGTGTTCACCCCGACCATGACCTATGCCGAGTGCCCACGCCTGGATGTGATCTGCGTGCCCGGCGGTTCCGGCGTAGGCGCACTGATGGAAGACCCGCAGACCCTGGACTTCCTCAAGGCCCAGGCGCAAACCGCGCGCTACGTGACCTCGGTGTGCACCGGCTCGCTGGTACTGGGCGCGGCGGGTTTGCTGCGTGGCCGCCAGGCGACGACACACTGGGCCTACCACGACATGCTCGCCCCGCTCGGCGCCATCCCCGTGCAGGCACGCGTGGTGCGTGACGGCAACCTGCTGACCGGCGGCGGCATCACCGCCGGCATCGACTTCGCCCTGAGCCTGGCGGCCGAGCTGTACAGCGAAGCGGCGGCGCAGCTGGTGCAATTGCAGATCGAATACGCGCCGGCGCCCCCCTTCAACTCCGGCCGCCCGGACACCGCGCCCCAGCACGTGCTGGAAGAAGCCAACAAGCGCACCACCGAATCGCGCAGGGTGCGCGGCGAGATCGTCGCACGCGCGGCTGCACGGTTAGGCTGATTCTGCAAAACACCTGCAAGCGCCGGCTCGCCGGCGATAACTCCAGGTACCCACACGCAGCCCACGCTAACCACGATGCGAAGCGAGCCGCTCTTGATCCTGATCTTGATCTAGCTTTTGATCTCAGGCGCCCCGTCAAACACGCTGGCCGGAATTCGACAGGGATTTGGGGGGTAAACCGGCAGGGATGCCGGTTTAGCCGCCCCGCGCCATGGATGGCGCGTGGCGGCGGCCCCCCAAATACCTGTCGGATTACGGGCACACCGAGCGTGAGCGAGGTGCCGAGTGTTGGGGCGAAGGCCTTTTGGTTACTTTTGGGCCTTTCCAAAAGTGACCCGCCGTAAGGGCGGAACCCATAGCAGCCGTGACCTAAATAACGGATATGTACCCAGTCTGACCCAACACCCACATCGCCCGCCAGGCCGCCTTCGCGGGCAAGCCCACTCCCACATTTTGATCGCGGTGCAACAGTCAGATTGCGGTCGGCCCGCGGGAGCAAGCTCCCTCGCCACAGGTCCACGGTGAACCTCATACACCGAGGTGCCCACATCGCACGCTAGCCAGCTCCCACATTTGGATAAGCCGTGTTCTCAAGTCACGCAGGCCGAGACATCACCGCCAAACGCACCGCCAGTACCGTCAGCACCGTCGCCAAGCCCCACTTCTGTAGCCAGGCGCCTTTTGAGCGACCGGCAAAAAACCGCCTCAGCGCCCCCCCAAAAATACCCAGCAGCATATGAAATACAGCTGCAATCAAGGTCAACACCCCCCCAAGCACCATCAACTGCACCGCAATGGCCCCTGCTTCCGGACGTAAAAACTGCGGCAAAAACACCAAAAAAAACAACAACGCCTTGGGGTTGAGCAGACTATTGAGCATGGCCTGCAGAAACACCCGGCCCAAGGGCACGCGGTTGATGTGCGCCGCGTCCGACCCTGGGCTTTTCTGCAAGGTCTTGAACACCAGCCACAACAGGTAGACCACCCCCGCATACCGGATCACATCAAAGGACGGCGGCCAACTGGCAACCAACGCCGTCACCCCGGTAGCGGTCAAGGCCGTCAACAGCACGTCGGCCACGCCGATACCCAGGGCCGATGCCATCCCCCCGCGCCAACCGTGGGTGACGCCATGGCTGATCACAAAGGCCATGTTCGGCCCCGGGGACAACAGCAACAACAGCACAGCACCGGAAAAAACCGCCAGGGTCGCGAGGTCGATCATGCTCAAGCCTTCCACCGGGAAAAGCCTGCAGATTAGTCCGTGCACCCAGGGCGGACAAAAAATTGTGCTGGATACATTGCGCTGCGGCACTTGCGAAGGGTTACGCCCAACGACGGTGTGATGCGAAACATTATTAATTAAGACGGCTGCGCCAGGATGCCTGGACCGTGGCACTCAACGGCAACAATTTGTTCGACAAAAGCTATTACAACACGGTCGGCACCGCCTCCTGGGGCAACTTCTACGGTGAACCACGCAATTTTACAGTGAGTTTGAAAGGCAACTTCTGCTCCGGCGAAAGCCCCGGTGGCAGGGCACTAAGTGCGCCTTTCCACACCCTCTTTGTCCCCCTTTTCTACCTCGTTTCGAAAAAGGTTTCGCCTTTAAGCAGGCAAAATCCTGCATTTGTTCCTACACTCAAAAACACAGCCAATGACTGAATTTTCAGACAAGGAACGTCAATAAAATGCCTCACAAAAGACCGGTTAACCTATCTAGCACGCCACTCCCGCAGCATCGTCAATCAATTGACTAACCATACAAGGAACACTCCTTTAGTCACTACCCCCGCAAGATCAATTCAAATGGTTAGTTGTTTTTGTATCGTGCATTTGAATTGGAAAGTTGCGTATTACCCAGAGTAGTCGTTCGGCCTACGTTCTAAAGCGGCTCGCCGCCTTATTGAGCCAATAGCCGAACAGTGGAATCTGGAGTGCAATGAGGGATGTTTATATGCGAGATAAGTCGTCCGTCGACAGCCTGTTTTTAACGCGCGCCGGTTTTGTTGAGTTCTTTGTTGTATTCGTCAAGTTGATCCACGGCCTGAGTGCCATTTTACCCCCACTGGTCCTGGTGTTCGTCCTGGACCCGTTGGACCCCGAGCTGCGCGCCCACTTCCTGGGCCTGCTGGTTTTTTTCGCGGTCCTGACCATTATTCTGTTCCAGGCCCTGGGCATCTATTCCGAGGAATTGTTCAGCAACCGCCTGCGCCTGAAAATCAAGATCAAGGCCTGGACCGCGGCGTTTTGCATTTTGCTGTTCATGTACCAGATCCTGCAGTTTTTCCCGCAATTGACCCCGCGTAACCTGGTGGTCTGGTACATCGCCAGCCTGGGCTTGTTTTGCCTTGAGCGCCTGGTAATGCTGCGCCTGTACAGCCGGCTGATGCGCGCCGGCAAATACCTGCAACGCACGGTGATCCTGGGGTTTACCGACACCGCCGTGCATGTCGCCGATCACCTGCAGCGCAACGGTGATATCCGCTCCGGGTTGGTGGGGTTTATCGACGACCGCACCGAGCGCATTCCCAAGGAACTGAGCAACCTGCCCCTGCTGGGCAACACCCGTGACCTGGAAAAGCTGATCCGCGCCGAGCAGGTCAATCAGGTGATGATCTGCCTGCCCTGGGCCGCCGAGCAGCGCATCCACGGGCTGGTCAACCGCCTGCGGCAGCTGTCGGTGAATGTCATGCTGGTGCCGGACATGGCTGCCCTGCGCTACGGCCATAGCAAGATCACCGATGTGGGCGGCATCTTGATGTTCAACACCTCGCAGTTGCCGCTGCGCGGCTGGTCGCCGGTGATCAAACGCTGCGAGGACTTACTGTTGGCCAGCCTGGCGCTGGTGTGCCTGTCACCAGTGATGTTGGCGACGGCGATTGCGATCAAGCTCGACTCCAAGGGCCCGGTGCTGTTTCGCCAGAACCGCTATGGCTACAACGACAACGAAATCCGCGTGTTCAAATTCCGCTCGATGTACACCGACCAGAGCGACTTCACCGCCGAACGCCAGACCACCCGCGAAGACCCGCGCATCACCCGCGTGGGCCGCATCATCCGCAAGACCAGCATCGACGAGCTGCCACAGCTGTTCAACGTGCTACTGGGCAACATGTCCATGGTCGGCCCGCGCCCGCATGCCACCGCGACCAAGGCGGCAGGCGTTCCTTTCGAGGTGGCGGTGAGCGAATACAGCTCACGGCACCGGGTAAAACCGGGCATCACCGGCTGGGCGCAGATCAATGGTTACCGGGGCGAGACCGACACCCTGTTCAAGATCCAGAAACGTGTCGAGTACGACTTGGAGTACATCTCCAAGTGGTCGGTGTGGTTTGACTTGTACATCGTCTTCATGACGGTCCCCGCCGTCCTTTCCACCAAGGAAGTCTATTGATGAACACACTCAACGGATTAATTCCCTGCATCATTTCCGGTGGTTCGGGCACACGGCTGTGGCCGGTGTCGCGGCAGAACATGCCCAAGCCGTTCATGCGCATGCGCGATGGCCAGAGCCTGCTGCAGAAAACCTTCCAGCGCGCGGCCAAACTGCCCGGCGTGGAAAGCGTGTTGACGGTGACCAACCGCGATCTGCTGTTCCGCACCCTGGATGACTACCGCCTGGTCAACAAGGCCCACCTGCCCCTGGACCTGTTGCTCGAACCGTTCGGCCGCAACACGGCGGCAGCGATTGCCGTGGCGGCGCTGCATGTGCAGGAACATTTCGGCGGTGAGGCGCAGTTGCTGGTGATGCCCGCCGACCATCTGATCCTCAATGAAGTGGCGTTCGCCGAGGCCGTGGCCCAGGCCCGCGACCTCGCCGAAGCCGGCTACCTGGTGACCTTTGGCATCCAGCCCGATCACGCGGAAACCGGCTTTGGCTATATCGAACAGGGCGAGCCACTGAGCACCGGCAACCGGGTCAAGCGCTTCGTCGAAAAACCCGACTTGGCCACTGCCCAGGGCTACCTCGACGGCGGCAAGCACCTGTGGAACGCCGGCATGTTCTGCTTCAAGGCCAGCACCCTGGTGGAGGAACTCGCCGCCCATGCCCCCGATGTGCTGGAATCCGCCCGCGCCGCGCTGGACCACAGCCAGAGCCTGCAAAACAAAACCTCACGCCAGCGTGAACTCGACTCGGAAGCATTCGGCAGCGCGCCGGATGTGTCCATCGACGTGGCGCTGATGGAGAAGTCCAAGCAAGTCGCCGTGGTGCCCTGCGACATCGGCTGGAGCGATATCGGCTCGTGGGAGGCCCTGCGCCAGCTCACCCCCAGCGATGCGCATGGCAACCAAGTCAATGGCGAAGCGATTTTGCATGACGTGCACAACTGCTACATCGACTCGCCCAAGCGCGTACTCGGCGCCGTGGGCGTGCGCGACCTGATCATCGTCGACACCCCCGATGCGCTATTGATCGCCGACGCCCACCGCAGCCAGGACGTGCGCTACATCGTTGCCGAGCTCAAGCGTCAGAACCATCCGGCGTACAGCCTGCACCGCACCGTCACACGGCCGTGGGGCACCTACACCGTGCTGGAGGAAAGCAGTCGCTTCAAGATCAAGCGCATCGTGGTCAAGCCCCAGGCGTCGTTGTCGCTGCAAATGCATCACCACCGCAGCGAACACTGGGTGGTGGTCAGCGGCGCGGCGCAGATCACCAACGGCGAGCGTGAATTTTTGATCAACGCCAACGAGTCCACCTACATCCCGGCCGGGCACAAACACCGGCTGACCAACCCCGGCATCATCGACCTGGTGATGATCGAGGTGCAGAGCGGCGAGTACCTGGGCGAGGACGACATTGTGCGCTTCGACGACATCTACGGGCGCGCCCCGGCAGACGTGAAAAAATGATATGCGCACCTCATTGATCATCCCGACCCGTAACGCCTCCAGCCACCTGGCCCGCCTGCTGCCGGCGCTGAAGATGCAAACCCTGCAACCTGACGAAACGCTGGTGGTGGACAGCGCCTCCAGCGATGACACCGTGGCGCGCTTTCGCGCGTTTGGTGCACGGGTCGAGGTGATCGACGCGCGCGACTTCAACCACGGCGGCACCCGGCGCTGGGCCAGCGAACAGGTGAGCGGCGACGCGTTGATCGTGATGACCCAGGACGCGATTCCCGCCACCCCGGAAACCTTCGCCAACCTGCTCGCGGAGTTGCAGCAGGACCCGCTCAACGGCGTGGCCTACGGGCGCCAGTTGCCCCACCCCGATGCCGGTGTGCTGGGCGCGCAATCGCGGCACTTCAACTACCCGGAACAGAGCCGCAGCAAAAGCCTGGCCGATGCGCCGGAACTGGGGATCAAGACCTGCTTCAGTTCCGACTCGTTTTCCGTGTACCGGCGCAGCGTGCTGCAGGCGGTGGGCGGGTTCCCGGCCGACGTGATCGGCAGCGAAGACGCTTTCGTGGCGGCGCGCATGCTGCTCGACGGCTACAAGGTGCGCTACGCCGCCACGGCGCTGGTGCATCACTCCCACGATTACAAGCTCATGGATGAGTTTCACCGCTACTTCGACATTGGTGTGTTCTATGGCCGCGAGCCGTGGATCAAGCAGGCCTTTGGCGATGCGGGGGGCGAAGGCAAGCGCTATGTGCTGGCCGAACTCGCAGCCTTGCGCAAGGCCGGCGCCTTGCACCGCGTCCCAGAAGTGCTGGTGCGCAGTGCGTTCAAACTGCTCGGCTATCGGCTGGGCCATCTGGAGCGTCGCCTCCCCCTCGCCCTCAAGCGGCGCATCAGCATGTTTCCCGGTTATTGGAGGTGAGCATCATGACCTACAGGAAGTCCCCCTTGATGAAACGAACCCTGCTCGTCGTGGCCATGATGGCCCTGGCCGCCTGCAATACACCGGCGCGCATCGTCCCGCCGGACAGCGACACCGTCGAGGCCGGCAAGCGCGCCCTCGACCAGCTTGCCCAGCTGCCACCGGCGGTGGAGCGCATCCGCATCGGCGACCAGTTGCGCATCGTGCGCGATGCCGGCGAGATGCCGACGCTGTCGGCGTTCAACGTCAGCACCATCTACGAGCTGACGCTGTACACCGTGCAGACCGACGGCAAGATCAACTACCCGTTCCTGGGGCCGATCCAGGTCGCCGGGCGCCAGCCTTCGGAGCTGGCCACGGAGCTGACCAGCAAGCTCGCCCCGGTGTACCGCGAGCCACGCGTGACGGTGAACATCAACCAGGCGCCCGCCAGTTCAATCATTGTCGGCGGCGCGGTGAACAACCCGACGGCGGTGCAAATCGCCACGGCCAACACTCTGGAGCAGGCGATTATCGGTGCCGGCGGGGTCAGCCCGGCAGGCAATGCCAGCATGGTCGCCCTGCTGCGCGAAGACGCCCAGGGCGCGTATCGCGCGTATTTCCTGGACTTCAGCCAACTGCTCAACACCGGCCCCAATGGCCGCAAACCCGTTCACCTGCAACGTGGCGATGTGGTGTTCGTGCCCAAGTCGAACGTGGGCGAGCGGATCCAAGGGGTGGACACCTACATGAACCAACTGATCCCGTTCACCAAGTCCATTGGGGTTGGCTACAACTACACCCGAACCAGCGGCGGCAACAACTAAAGGAGCGACATCCCAATGATCGAGATCCGTTCTTTTCGTGATCTTCTGCGCTTGTTCTTCATCTTCCGGCACGAGTTCAAACTGGCGGCGATTGCCGCGCTGGTGATCATCCTGCTGGGGGCGTTCCTGCTGCCGGCCAAGTACGAATCCACTGCGCGGCTGTTGGTGAAACCGGGGCGTGATTCGACCCTGCCGATCGAGATCAGCAACCGCCAGGCGCTGGTGATGCCCAGCACCCAGCGTGACCCGATTGTCGACGAGGAGCGTTTGCTCACCGGTCGCCCCATCGTGCGCGCCGTGGCTGAACATTACCTGGAAGTGATCGACAACGCGCCGCCGCCGGAAGGCTTCTGGAAGCGCACCAAATACTACGTCAAGAGCGGCGTGGGGGCGGTGTTCGACGGCATCCGCGTGGTGCTGGAAACCGTCGGTGTGGTTGAGAAAACCACCCCGGTGGAACGCCTGGCCGCCGGCCTGGAAAAGAACTTTGAGGTGAGCCACGCCGCCGGTTCCACGGTGATGGACATCAGCTTCAAGTGGGGCGACCCGGAGATCGCCCAGGCGGTGGTCAAGGATTGGGTCGAAACCTACATCAACGAACGCACCCAGGCCCTGGGCCGCAAGAGCCTGTACGCCTTCTACGAAGGCCAGGCGGCCAACAGCGCCACTGAGATCAAGAGCTACAAGCAGCAGATCCTCATCCACCTCAATGAGATCGGCGCCGCCAGCATCACCGACCGTTTGGAAGACCTGTCCGAGCGCATCAACGTGCTGCGCGGCGAGACCTTCAACACCACGCGACTGATCGCTTCGTCCGACAGCGCCATCCAGAGCACGCGCAGCCAGCTCAAGGGCCAGCCCAAGGAAGTCACCACGGTGCGCCAGATCGCACTGAACCCGCAGCAGCAGGATTTGCGTCGCCTGCTTAACCAGAAGCTGCTGGAAAAGGCCGACATGATGCGCACCTACACCGACAACGCGCCGCCGGTCAAAGCCCTCGATGCCTCGATCCGTGCGATGCAGGTTCAGGTCGCCAATGAGAGCAACACGGTGCAAGCCTCGGAGAACCGCGCGCCGAACACCCTGGAAATTCACCTGCAGCGCGTGCTGCTGGACGAAACCAGCAACAACCAGGCGCTGCGCACCCAGTTGATCCAACAGCAAAAACAACTGCTGAACCTTGAAGAACAACGCAAGCAAGCCCTGGAAATCGAACCCGAACTGGCGCGCCTCTCCCGCGAGCTGAACACCACCGAGCGCAACTACGCGCTGTACGTGGACAACCTGGAAAAATCGCGCATCGACCGCGAGCTGGACAACAGCCAGATCAGCAACATCGCCGTGATCGAAGAAGCCACCCTGAACCCGGGCCGGATCTTCCCGAAAACCCTGGTGATGCTGTTCCTGGCGATCCCATTTGCCATCGTCGTCGGCTTGCTGGTGATCTACCTGTGCTACCTGCTCGACCAGCGCATTCACGACGGTGGCCTGGTGGAACGCAAGTTCGGCCTGCCGCTGTGGACCACCCTGCCGGAGCTGGACACCACCACCGCGCAAAGCGCCAACGCGTTCAATGCGAGCATCTACCGGCTGTACAGTTTGCTGCAGCCCGACCGCATCGCCGAAGAGGGCCTGGTGCTGGGGCTGACGTCGGCACGCCACGGCGAAGGGGTGACGTTTGTGGTCGAGCAACTGCGCCAACTGCTGCGTGAGAATGGCGTCAATGTGCGCGTGGGCGGGTTGGAGCCCGCGGCGCCGGGTGAAGTAGTGCTGCTGGACGCCTCGGCCCTGCTGGACAACCGCGAAGCGTTTATCGCGCTGCGCCGCGCCGACCTGATCGGGCTGGTGGTGGAAGCGCGCAAAAGTACCGTGCCGGTGGTCGAGCATGCGCTGTCGATCCTCAACACCGCGTTCGGCAAGGTGGACGGCATCATCATCAATCGGCGCAAGTTCGAAGTGCCGAGCAAAGTGCTGCAGACCATCGGTAAATACCGGGGGGCGTTCTGATGCGGATCGCCCTGCTCGCACCCTTGCCGCCGGAGAAAAACGGGATCGCCGACTACGCGAACCATTTCCGCACGGCCTTGGAACACCTTGGTGTGACGGTGCTGACGCCGTTGGCCGGTGTGGCGGGCAACTCCGAGGCGATCCAGCCAGCCATCCGCGCGTTCGACTGGCAAGCCGTCGACCTGGTACACGCAGAGCTGGGCGGTGGGCGGCTGGGGGAATTCCTGGCCTTGCGTGAACTGCGCAAGGCGTACCCCCGATTGCCATTGACGGCCACCGTGCATGACCCGGAGCGCATGGTGTGGCGGCGTGAGCACCTGCCGTTTCCACTGAACCTGCTGGAACGCCTGCCCAGCCCGTTGCCCCAGGCCGCCGTGGTGCTGGCCGACCCGCTGACCTTGCGCGAAGAACGCCAGGTTGCCAAGGGGCTGACCCGGCTGGTGACCCTCACCCGCCTGGGCGCCGACTGCCTGAGCCAGCGCATGCAATTGCCTGCCGGCAAAGTGGCGGTGATCAACCACGCCAACCTCGCCGTTCCCCCGGCCCCGTTGCCGTCGCTCGACACGCTGCACCTGCTGTACTTTGGGTTTATCTACCGTGGCAAAGGCATCGAAGACCTGGTGCAGGCCCTGGCGGATGTGTTCAAGCAAGCCCCCGAATTGCGCGACCGCGTGCGCCTGACCCTGGCCGGTGGCACCGCCGCGGAAATGGCGTTTGGCGCGGGCGGTAACTACCTGGAGCAGTTGACCGCGCAGATCGCCGCGCTGGGCCTGACCGGTTGCATCGACTGGCGGCTGAACCTGCCCGCCGATGAAATTGCCCAGACCATCCAGGCGCACCATGTGATGGTGCTGCCGTATCGCGAATCGAAAAAACTCGGCCTGCTGGGGCGCCAGCGCGGCACCAGCGGCGCGTTGTCCTGGGCCACCGCCTGCGGGCGCGGCGCGATCACCTCCGATGCGCGCGCGTTCGCCGAGGAAGTCGCCAGCGGCAACGGTGCGATCTACCCCGAAGGTGATGTGGCCGCGCTCAGCGAACAGCTGTTACGCCTGGCACGCACGCCGCTATTGGCCAGGGACTGGGCCGAACGCGCCGGGGAGATTGGCCGCGAACGTCTTTGGCCGTTGACGGCGCAGAAATTCAAGCAGCTCTTCGAAGAAGCCATTGCAGGGTCGACCTATGGCACGTAAACGCACCTACCTTGCCACCTTCGCGGTGGTCGCGGCCCTGGGCCTCAGCGCATTTTTGTGGGGTCGCCAGGCGGACGCCGAAAGCCATGTGCTCAAGGGCAGCAAGGAGGTGGTGTGGAAGGATTTCCTGGGGGTGAACGCGCAGTTCTTGTGGTTCAGCCCCGAGCGCTACCAGAAGCAGATCGACCGTCTCAAGGCCCTGGGCCTGGAGTGGGTACGCCTGGATTTGCACTGGGATCAGCTGGAGACCGCGCAGAATCAATACAAGCTCGCCACCCTCGATGAACTGGTAGGCAAGCTGCAACAGAACCAGATCAAGTCGGTGTTTTACCTGGTCGGTTCGGCGCGTTTTATCACCAGTGCCCCGCCGCTGTCGATGTACCCGGACCAGTACCCACCGAAAGACCCCAACGTGTTCGCCAACCGCATGGCGTTGCTGTCCCAGCGCTACCCCAGCGTCGATGCCTGGCAAGTCTGGAACGAACCGAACCTGCTGGGCTTCTGGCGCCCGGCGGCAGACCCGGCGGGTTACGCCAAACTGCTCACCGCCACCACCCAAGCGTTGCGGGTGGTAAACCCGAACAAGCCCGTGGTGGCCGCCGGCATGGCGTTTTTCAGCGAAATGCCCAATGGCCAGACCATGTTCGACGCGTTGGGCGCGCTGGGCGTGGCCAGCCTGAATACGGTGGTGTCCTATCACCCCTACACCCAATTGCCCGAAGGCAACGACCCGGCCAACCTGGACTTCATCGCCAAGACCACCCAGCTCAACCAGGCCCTGCGCAACGGCGGCGTGAACACCCTGTGGAGCACCGAGTGGGGCTGGTCAACCTACAAGGGGCCCAAAGACGCCCAGGACATCATCACGCCCCAGGCACAGGCCGACTACGTGGTTCGCCGCCTGGCGCTGATGAGTGCGATGGATTACGACAAGATCTTCCTGTTCACCTTGAGCGACCTGGACCAGCGCGCCAGCATCCGTGATCAGTCCTATGGCTTGTTGGATATCGACACTAACCCCAAGCCCGTCTACACCGCATTGAAGAATTTCCTCGACGTCAGCGGACCGAAGCTCACGCCGGGCGATCCGCCGGTCGCCGACCAACTGCCGGACGGCCTGTTCAGCATCGGCTGGACCCGCGCCGACGGCCGCAAGCTGTGGTTTTTCTGGTCAGCCCAGGGTGGCAACGCGCACTTGTCGGGGCTGGCCAGCGCCACCCTGTACGACCCGCTGCGCGGCACACAAACGCCGGTGAGCGGTACCAATGGCCTGACCGTACCGGTCAAGTCGAACCTGCAAATTCTGTTATGGGAGTGAGGCCTGCCATGCGCATTCTGTGGATTTTGCCCTACTCACCCTGGCCCGCCACCAGCGGCGGCAAGACGCGCCAGTTCCATCTGCTGCGCAGCCTGGCCGCACGTGGGCACCAGATCACCCTGCTGCTGCAGGACAAACACCCGGTGTCACTCACCGACCGCAAGGTGCTGGAAGCGTTTCTCGAACAACTGATCATCCTGCCGCGCCGCCCGCTGCGCAGCGCCACAACGCTGCTGGCGGGGCTGTTCGCGCCCTACCCGCTGCTGGCCAGCGTGAATGGGCTGTCGGGTGTATTGCAGGACACTTTCAATTGGTTGCTGGGTGAGCGCTGGGACGTGGTGCAGATCGAGCACAGCTACAGCTTTCAGCCGTACGAAGCGGCGCTGGCGCGTAAATCCCAACCCTTTGTGCTGACGGAACACAACGTTGAATCAGCCCTTGGCGCCGCCACCTACGACCGCTTGCCGGGTTGGGCGCTGCCGTTCATTCGCTACGATCAATGGCGCTACACCCGCTGGGAACGTCGCGTGATGCGCCAGGCCACGCAGGTGGTGGCAGTGACCGACAGCGATGCACAGACCCTGGCAAAGATCGCCGGCAAACCGGTGTCGGTGGTGGTCAATGGCGTGGACTGCGACCACTTCGCCGCCGCCCGCCCTGACCCGTCGGCACGCCGCGTGCTGTTCCTCGGCAATTATGAATACGCCCCCAACGTGGACGCCATCGAGTGGGCCCTGGACGAGATCCTGCCCAAGGTCTGGGAGCGTTGCCCGGACGCGCGCATGAGCGTGTGCGGCTTCGGCATGCCCGACACCTGGCGGGAACGCTGGCAGGACCCGCGCATTGAGTGGCAGGGTTTTGTGCCTAACCTGCTGAGCCTGCAATCGAGTTCCTCGGTGTTTCTGGCGCCGTTGCGCCATGGCGGCGGTTCCAAGCTCAAGGTGCTCGAAGCGCTGGCGGCCGGCTTGCCGCTGGCGAGTACCGAGCAAGGTGTATCGGGGCTGGACCTGGTGGAAGGCCTGGACTACCTCGGCGGCCAAACCGCCGCCAAGCTGGCGGATGCCGTGGTGCGCCTGCTGCAATTTCCCGACGCCGCCGCGCCCATGGGCGAAGCCGGCCGCGCCTATGTGCGTCGCGCCCATGACTGGAGCGTCGCCGCCAGCCAACTGGAAACGGTGTACGCCGCCCTTTCACCGCAAAATCAAAAGGAGCCCGCATGCGTGTAGGCCTGGATTACCGCACCGTCGGCACCTCGCCGCAATCGGGCATCAGCCGCCAGGTGTACGCGCTGGAAAGCGCCCTGCACAGCCTGCCGGGCATTGAGCTTGAGCGGTTTACCGTGGCGCCCCTGGGCGATGAAACCCGCTTGCAGGCCCACTGCCCGGCCTGGGGCTGTGCCAAGACCGCCATGCACCAGCCGCAGAATCGCCTGCGTTTCGAGGCCGGTTTTCTACCGCGCGCCTTGCGTGAGCAGCATATCGATCTGTACATCAGCACCTTCAACATGGGCCTGCCCTTGCCGCCCAAGCCGAAGGGGCTGCGCACCGTGGTGCTGTTGCACGACCTGTTCCAGATCACCCTGAACAACTACCACGCCAACCGCTTGAAGGCGCTGATCTACAAGACCAGCGATCGCCTGTCGATTGCCTACGCGGTGCACAGCGCCGACCGTGTGTGGACGCCGTCGCAGTACAGCGCCGATGAAACCGCGCGGTTGTTCCCCAAGGCAGCCGGCAAGATTCGCGTGCTGCCCAACCAGGTCGATGGTTTTTCCGCACTGGCAGCGGACCTCAGCGCACGGCAATTGCCCGAGCGCTATTGGTTGCTGGTGGGCACCCGCGAGCTGCGCAAGAACGTGCCGTTCCTGGTGGAGGCCTGGCAACAGGCGCGGCGTCAGTCCCCCGCCGTGCCGGAGTTGGTGCTGGTGGGCAGCCTCGACCATCTGCCTGAAGCACAGCGCGCACTGCCGGGCATTCGCGCGCTGAGTGGCGTGTCGGATGCCGAACTGCACGCGCTGTACCGCCGGGCCTCGCGCCTGTGGCAACCGTCGTACGCCGAAGGCTTTGGCCTGCCGGTGATCGAAGCCCTGAGCGTCGGCACCCCGGTGGCGGTGGCCAGCGGCACGTCGCTGGATGAGATCACGCCACCGTCGGCACCGCGTTTTTCGCCCACCGATGGCCCGGCGTTGACGCAGTTGATGGTCAGCCTGAGCGAACAGGCCGATGAAGCATCGCCCGAGCAACACCGGCAATGGGCGGAACGCTTCAACCATCACGCTTATCAACGGCGCCTGGCCGAACTGATCAAGGAGCTGACGTGAACGTGAACCTGCCCAGTCTCGTCGCGATCCTCTTTGGGCTGCTGTTTGGCGCCCTCGCCCTGCTGCTGTCACCGGCCAAGGCGTTCCTCGCCGTGATCGGCCTGGCCGGGGCAGTGACCATCCTGCGCTTTCCGTTCTGGGGCCTGTTGCTGTTTGCCCTGGTCGCCACGTTCATGCCGTACTCCACCGTCAACCTGGGCATTCGCAGCACCGTCAGCGAAGCCATCCTGGCGCTGACCTGGGGCGCGGTGCTGTGGCACAACTTGCTGACACGCCTGCCCGACCCACCGAGCCTCACCCGCCGCCCCACCGACCAGATGCTGTTGTGGCTGATGCTGTTCAGCGTGTTCCCGTTTATCGTCGGCCAGGTCACCATCCACGCCGACACCAGCGGCGTGGCCAATTGGTTGCGCTGGTTGCTGAGCCTGTCGTCGGTGTTCCTCTGCGCCAAATTGCTGGTGGACCACAAGCACCGCGAATCCCTGGTGATCGCCTTGCTGCTGGGCAGCCTGGCGATGCTGGTGCTGTCGATCGCGGTGTTCGTGCGCACACGCTCCGGGGCCGGTATCGCGCCGATCCTGGCGCTGTTCAATTACGGCAACTTCGACATGCTGAAATTCGGCCTGGAGGCCATGTCTTCGCGCATGGGCTCACCGTGGATGCACCCGAATGCCATCGGCGGGATCATGGCGTTGCTGCTGCCCCTGGCCTTTTGCTTCGGCATGACCGAGCAAGGCTGGAAGCGCGCATTGGGGCTGAGCGTGGCCTGCCTCGGCGCGGCGGCGTTGCTGCTGGCCAGTAGCCGTGGCGCGATGGTCAGCCTGGCGCTGGTGCTGCTGTGGATGGCCACGCGCCGGGTGCCATACACCGGGCGTTTGCTGATGATCGGCGCGGCGCTGACGGTGGCGCTGGTGATCGCGTATCCGCCGTTGCAGGAACGCCTGGCGACGATTTTTTCCTCGAACAACGCCAGTACCGAAGTGCGTTTCGACGAATACCGCATGTTCCCGCAGGCGGTGTTGGCGTATCCGTTCGGCATCGGTTTCAAGGTCGACCCGCCGGTGCCGGGCACCGACTTGTTGGGCATCTCCAACCTGTGGCTGAACTTCATCTACAAGACCGGCATCGTCGGCATGCTGTTCTTTGTGGCGGTGACGGTACGCTGGTGGCGTGAAGCGCGCCCGGACAGCGGCCCGATCCGCCTGACCAAGGACAATGCACTGTGGCTGGGCACCACCGCCGGGATTCTCTCGGCGCTGGTCAGCGGTCTGTTCGACCATTACTTCAGCTTTGCGGTGGTGATGGTTGCGCTGTTCTGGCTGATGGTCGGGATCAATGTGCTGGAGGCGCGGCGACTGTTTCCGGCGCGCCTGCCGCAGGTGAAAAACGTGGCCGTTCGCGAATCCGCGCTTGATGGCGCGCAACCCTGATGCTGGGCTCCGCCGTCTGGCTGACGCTGGCGACGCTGCTCGGCCTGTGCCTGGGCTTTGCCCGTGAATGGTTGCTGGTGGCGGCCTGGGGCGCAGGAGAACGCAGCGATGCGTTCCTGATCGCCCTGTTTTTACCGGAGGCGCTGCGCATGTCGTTGGCCGGCGGCGTGCTGAGTGCCGCTGCGCTGCCGCTGTACCTGGCGCGCAAGGACGACGAGCGACTAGGCTGGTTGACGGTGTTGTTCCCGGCGTTGCTGCTGATCGCGCTGGTCACCAGCCTGCTGCTGACACTGTTGGCGCCGTGGCTGGTGCAATTGCTCGGGCCGGGCCTGGCGGCCAGTGCCACGGCGCTCGCCAGCAATAACTTGCAGATTGTCGCCTGGTGCGTGCCGGGGCTGATGCTGCATGCGCTGTTCAGCATTCCTTTGCAGGCCAGCGAACGTTTTGTGCTGGCAGGCTTGGGCTCGTTGTTGTTCAACCTGCCGCCGGTGACCTACCTCGCACTGGCCGGCACCGCCACCCAACCGCATTCGCTGGCGCTGGCCTGTCTGGCGGGCAGCCTGTTGATGCCGTTGGCGCTGTTGCCATCGATGTGGCGCCAGGGCTGGCGGCCGTGGCATTGGCAGCTGTCGTTGGCGCCGCTGCGGGAATTGGGCCAACGCATCGGTCCCTTGTTATTGAGCAATGGTGCCAGCCAGGGATTGGCGTTGATCGAACGGCTGGTGGCGTCGTTACTGGGCGAAGGCGCGGTGACCTGGGTCAACCTGGCGCGCAAGTTGATGAACCTGCCGCTGATTGCGCTGATGAGCCTCAACCAGGTGCTGCTGGGCATGATGAGCCGCCGCCAGGGCGCTGAGCGCCTGGCCCTGCTCAAGCGTGGCCTGGAGACCGCCAGCATGCTGACCCTGCCCGCCGGCGTCGGCCTGGTGGCGGCGGCCCCGAGCCTGGTGGCGTTGCTGCTGCCCGCGCAATCGCTGGACTCACCGTTGCCGCTGCTGCTGGCCTGGTTTGCCGTGCCGCTGGTATTCGGCGCCTGGAACGCCCTGCTCGCACGTTATGCCTACGCCGCCGGTGACACGCGCCAACCACTGCGCTGCGAGCTGCTCGGCAGCCTGGTCAATGTGCTGTTGCTGGGGGTACTGCCGTTTGTATTCGGGCTGGCGGGCATTCCGTTGGCGGCCCTGGCGGGAGTGCTCTGCACCGCGTTGCTGTTGATGCAACGCCAGGGCTTGCTGGGTGCCCTGCCCTGGGCGCGGCAATGGTTGCTCAGTGGCGTGCTGATGGGCGCGGCGGCGTTGGCGCTGTTTCGGATTGAGGGCGTGTGGCTGCAATTGGGGCTGAGCACCCTGGCCGGCGCCGTGGTGTTGCTCGGGATGGGGCTGTGGCTGAAGCCGTGGCGCAAGGCATGAACGATCGATCGGGACGACTCAGATGAAACATCGCTGGATTCAAATGGATATCGCCAAAGGCATCGGCATCCTGGTGATCGTGTATGCACACAGCTGGTTCGTCGCCACCTCGCCGGACGTGCTGTATCCGATACTGGCGTCGTTCATTTTGCCGTTGTTCTTCTTTTTGTCCGGGGTGTTCTTCAAGCCTGAACAACCCTTTGTAGAGATGGCCGTGCGCAAGGCTGACGGCCTGCTCAAGCCGTTTTTCTTCACCATGCTCACCTATGTGATCGTGCGCAGTATCCTGCGTGGCCAGCCGCTGCTGCCGGATATTGGCGGCGTGCTGTATGCCTCGGTGGACACCATCCCGTGGCAGGCGCTGTGGTTTTTGCCACACTTCTGGGTGGCGATCCTGTTCAGTTGGGTCGTGCTCCGACTGATCCAGCGCCTGCCGCTGGCCGTGCGTTGCCTGGTAATGCTGGTGCCCTTGCTGATCGGCATCTGGACGCTGCCGTGGTTCTGGCAACGGCCGGTGACCCTGGGCGGCAGCACTTGGGTACTGCCGGGCCTACCGTTCAGCCTGGATATCACCCTGATCAGCAGCACCTGTTTCATCTACGGCTATCTGCTGCGGGACTGGCTGCGCACCCATGCGGGTTCACTGCTGACCCTGTTGGTGTCGGTCGTGCTGTTTGCCGCCGTGTTCCTCTACCGAGGTGACACCATGGACCTGGCGCAGCGTCGCTACGATCACTGGCTGTGGACCAGCCTGATGGCGGTGATTGGGGTGTACGCGTGCTGGGCGCTGGCGCGGGTGCTGATGGTGTCGGCGCTGATCACGCGCGGGATGACCTACATCGGCCAGTCGACGCTGATCCTGCTGATCTTCCACGGCGAAATCCAACACAAGACCTTCGACCTGATGGAGCGTCTGGGGCTGCCCGCGCTTATCGCGGCCTGCATCGGTTTTGTGGTGGCGGTGGTGGTGCCGTTGTTGATCGGGGAAGTGATCAAGCGGGTGGCGTTCCTGCGGTTTTTCTACTTTCCGTTTCCGGTGCGTAAGGCGGTTGGGGAAAAGGCACCGACTTAAGGACGCAGCAGATCCAACTGTGGGAGCGGCGCCGCAGCTCCCACCTGGAGATTTGTATTTCAGTCGTCGAGGGGCTGAGGGGCTGGCTTGCTGCCGTGCTTGGCAGGCTTGGCGCCCTTGGCTGGCGGCGGTGCTGCAGGTTCAGGTTCCGCGGCGGCGGCGGCTTCTTTTTCAGCCATCGGCATCTGGTCGATAGCGCTGAAAAATTCCTTCAGGTCGAGGGTATCCGGTGGCACGGTCTTCTCGAGTTTCTTCTCGCCGTCCTTGCCCACCAGGATCACCTTGGTGCCGCTGCCCGCACCCAGCTTGAGGGCGCGTATCAGCGCGTTGGTCTCTGGCGGCGTGAGCTTTTTGTTGTCCTTGGGGTCCTTGGCGAACTTCTCGCCTTCGGCACCGATGCTGCCGAACTTCACGGTGTAGAACACCATGCTGCGTTCTTCAAAGGACTGCTTGGTCGCAGGCTCGTCCAACTGTTTCTTGAGGGTCGCCAAGGTGTCGTTGCCGGCATCAAGCTCCACCACCACCAGCGGCCGGGCTTTGCCCAAGTCCTGCTTGAGCGGGTTGATATCATCAGCAGCCAACAGCGGCCCCGTAAAAGCCATCAAGGTAGCCAGGGTCAGCGACCGGATGAGCATGCGCACCTCCTTTAAATTCCATGCAGGGTTCTTGAGTTTCATGTCTGCGACAGTCAAATTCAAGGATGATTCCTACACCACTTTAAGAAAGCGTAGGTCAGGACGCCCGCTACGCAAGGGTTTGGTGGATGTGGCTGGCATTGTTTCCACTGATTGCGGAAACATTATGAGACCTTCCATTCCGGCCAATGCCGAGCAAATACGGGCGCTACGAGGGGGTCGGCATCCACTTGCGCGAGTGTCTGGGCAAAGCCCGGCGCCAGGCCATTCAACGCCTCCCGCGCCTCGTCCCAGCGCGACACTGCAGCCGCCATCAAGCCCAGCGCATTGGGTGCGTTGTTGGCGGCAAACAACTGGTCGGCAAACTGATCGGCGAACACCACCCAGGCCTGGTGCAGGTAGCGCCGGGTGCCGGTGACCAGTTGCGCCTGCACAGTTTCGTTGACGTCGCCCAGCCAGCGTTGCGGGTAGTCGATGATGCCTATCGCCGAATAGCAATTGGCAGCGATGTACACCAGGCCGCGAATGATCTGCGCGCGGTTGCCCGCCAGTAGGTTAGAAGCGGGAAACTCCAGGCCCAGGTGGATCAGGATCGCGGCGCTTTCCGACAGCACCTGGCCGTCGGGGGTGACCAGGGTGGGCACTTGTTTGAGCGGGTTGATGCGGGCCAGTTCGTCGCTGCCCTCGCCGTCGGCCCAAGAGGCTGCGTCTACCCGTCGCCATGGCACCGCACAGCGCTGCAGGGCGATTTCGATCATGCAGGAGCCGGACTCGTCGATGCCATAAAGCGTGTACATGGGCTTTTCCTCCTAGCGTTGCAGTTTGGCCTGCACGTTGGCTTTCACCTGCGGCCATTCCGAATCGATGATGCTGAAGCGCACCGAGTTGCGCTTGCGGCCGTCAGGCATGATGCGTTCGTGGCGCACGATGCCTTCCTGAACGGCACCGAGCCGCAGGATCGCCGCGCGGGATTTTTCGTTGAGTTCGTCTGTGGTGAATTGCACGCGCACGCAGTCGAGCACGTCGAAAGCGTAGGTCAGCAACAGCAGCTTGGCTTCAGTATTGATGCCGCTTTTCTGCGCGGACAGCGCCAGCCAGGTATGGCCGATTTCCAGCTTGCGATTGACCCGGTCGACCTTCCAGAACCGCGTGCTGCCGACCACGTGGCCGGTATCGCGGCGCACCAGGGTGAAGGGGATCATGGTGCCAGCGTCGCGGCCCGCCAAGGCGGTGTCGATGTATTGATCGACGGTGTCCGGGCCCGGTACGTGGGTGACCTTGAGGTTCCACAGTTCGCCATCGGCGGCGGCCTCGAGCAAGGCGGCCTTGTGTGCCCTTTGCAGGGGCAGGAGTTCGACCGTGGTGCCGGTCAGTGTGATCTGGGTCATGGAAGCGGCGCCGTGTTTGGGTCGTCAGTGCCCAAGAGTGCAGGCACTCACACAAACGAGGCAAGCGTTTTAAAACAGGCCCATTTGCCCACCGACCAGGGTGCTGAAATCGTCATTCACGAACGGCAGGATCGCATCGGCCACCGGCTGCAATTGCCGGGTGACGTAGTGGTCGTAGTCGATGGGCGCCTGGCGCACTTCCAACGGTTCCGGGCCGTTGACGCTGATCACGTAGCTGATCCAGCCACCGCGCTGGTATTGGCGCGGCCGGTTCAAGCGGTCGTTGTACTCATCGGCCAGGCGCGCAGCGCGCACATGGGGCGGCACGTTGCGTTCGTAATCATCCAGCCGGCGGCGCAGGCGTTTGCGGTAGATCAGCAACTCATCGAACTCGCCGCTCAAGGTGCGGCGTACGTAGTCGCGTATGTAGTCTTGATGGGGCTGGCGATGGAAGATGCGCTGGTAGAGTTCCTGCTGGAACCGGCGGGCCAGCGGCGACCAGTCGCTGCGTACGGTTTCCAGGCCTTTGTAGACCATGTCTTCGCTGCCATCGCTGCGAACCACCAGGCCGGCGTAGCGCTTTTTGCTGCCCTCCTCCGCACCACGGATGGTTGGCATGAGGAAGCGCGTGAAGTGGGTTTCGTACTGTAATTCCAAGGCGCTTTGCAGGCCGAATGTGGTGTGCAAGTGCTCGCGCCACCAGTCATTGACGTGCTGCACCAACCCTCGGCCGATGCGGCTGGCCTCCTCCTGGGAGTGCGCGCTGCCGAGCCAGACGAACGTGGAGTCGGTGTCGCCGTAGATCACCTCGTAGCCCTGGGCTTCGACCAGTTCGCGGGTCTGACGCATGATCTGGTGGCCGCGCATCGTGATCGACGAGGCCAGTCGGGTGTCGAAGAAGCGGCACCCGCTGGAACCGAGTACGCCGTAGAAGGCGTTCATGATGATTTTCAGGGCTTGGGACAGCGGTGCATTGTGTTCGCGCTTGGCCACTTCACGGCCCTCGGAGACCCGCGCGACGATGGCCGGCAAACAGTGCCGGGTGCGGGAAAAACGTGCGCCACGAAAGCCTTCCACCGAGTCGCTGTCATCGGGGTACTTGAGGCCTTCGATCAGGCCGACCGGGTCGATCAGGAAGCTGCGGATAATCGACGGGTAGAGGCTTTTGTAATCGAGCACCAGCACCGACTCGTAGAGACCGGGGCGTGAGTCCATGACAAAGCCGCCGGGGCTGGCCTGGGGTGGTTTGTCGCCCAGGTTCGGCGCGACGAAGCCTTGGCGGTGCATCAACGGCATATACAAATGGGTGAACGCGGCGACGGAGCCACCGTTGCGATCGGCCGGCAATCCCGTAACGCTGGCGCGCTCCAGCAGGAATTTGAGCAGTTCGGTCTTCTCGAAAATCCGCGTAACCAGTTCGCAATCCTTGAGGTTGTAGCGCGCCAGGGCGGGCTTGTCCTCGGCGAACATGCGGTTGATCTCATCCATGCGCTGGTACGGTGTGGAGATGTCCTTGCCCTCGCCCAGCAGGGTTTGCGCGACGTTTTCCAGGCTGAAGGATTCGAAGCTCCAAGTGGCCGAGCGCAGGGCTTCGATACCATCAATGATCAGCCGCCCCGCGGCCGCGGCGAAGTAATGGTTGCGGCTGCCGTGCTCGCGCCAAGCCATAGGCTCGTCGCCACGCCCGAGCATGAGCGGCACGTTGAGGCGCTGGGCATGTTCGTGGAGGACGCGCAGGTCGAATTGCACCACGTTCCAGCCGATGATCGCGTCGGGGTCATGCTGGGCGAGCCACTCGTTGAGGCGCTCGAGCAATTGGGCGCGGGTGTCGCAGTAGTCGAGCTTAAAGTCCACCGCGTCAGTTTTGTTCGGCGGGCCGAGCATGTACACCTGGCGCTCGCCGCAGCCTTCGAGGGCAATCGAATAGAGATCGCCCTGGGCGGTGGTCTCGATGTCGAGAGACACCAGTTTCAGCGGCGGGCGGTAGTCGGGCGCGGGCTTCATCTGTGCGTCGCAGAGCACACCGCTGGTATCGGGCGTGCCGCCAAACCACACGGGCGCCGTGATGAAACGCTCCATCATGTAGCGCTCGGGTGGGCGCACGTCGCCTTCGTAGACATCGACACCCGCGGCGCGCAGGCGCTTTTCCACGTCCATCGCCTGGCGATGCTGACGCGTATACAAGCCCAGGACGGGACGGTGGTGGAAATCGCATAGCTGCAACGGGCGCAATTCGATATCGCGCTCCCCCTTGAGCAACCAATCCAGCGGCTTGCGATGGGCTTCGGGGACGAACATCACGGAGGTCTGCACGGGTAGGCGGATAAACCTCGGGCCCTGGTCGGTGGCCAGCCAGAAACTGACCTCCGTGCCCGTCGGCGTATCGCGCCAATGCCGGGTCAGGACAAAACCCTGCTGTAAATCCACCGTACCGCACCTCAGGAATCGCTTTCAGGGCGTGATTCTACTCGGCATCCGCGTGCGCAGATCTTAATCTCGTAAATTTGTTGCGAGGCTTCGACAGGAAAAACGGGCATCAACCCTGATGCCCATCGGGGTTAGGCCTGGCGGGCCTGGTTCAGGTAGGTTTCGATGTTGCCCATCTGCTCGTCCCACCCACGGGAATTCATCTTGAAGGCCTTTTGCCGACGGGCCTGAGGCACGGCGTCAAAGCCCGATTCGACCACTCGCAGCAGAATGCCCGGCGCTCGGTCTTCAATGGTGAATTCCACCAGTGTCGGGGTTTCCTGGTCGTAGTCGACGCCCTTCTCGACCGCGAAGGGGTGCCACCAGAAAGAGAACAGCGTTTGCGGCAGGATGCGTTCGATTTTGGCCTTCCAGATCACGTGTTCGTACCCCGGATAAGTGATAGGCGCCTCGAGCGTTTGCCCAGCAACGAAGGTTTTGCCTTTTAGAGCGATACCAAACCAGCTGCCGAATTGCTCGGCATCGGTGAGGGCTTCCCACACCTTTTTACGTGACGCGTTGAGCAGGACTTTTCGTTCTATGCGATCTAATACGTGCATAAGTCACCTCCTCCATTGACAGTAGGCGACATCAAATAATGCGCAACCTTAGGTTGTAAGCAATGATGATGACCCCATCCTTGAACCGGCAATACGTTATGACTGACCCATTGAATGGAAGTTGCTTCTGCAAAGGCGTGCGCTACCAGGTAGACGGCCTCGACATGCCCATCAGCCACTGCCACTGCAACAGCTGCCGCAAGGTGCATGCGGCGGCATTCGTAGCGACAGCCGGCGTGATGCGTGAGCACTTTCGCTGGACTCAGGGCGCGGAGCTGTTGGCGTCCTTTGAATCGTCGCCGGGTAAATTCAGGCATTTCTGCTCGCGCTGCGGCTCGCATCTGATGGCGGAGCGTGGGCATCAACCGCACGTCATCGTGCGGGTGGCGACGCTGGATGATGACCCGGGCGCCAGCCCCACCGCGCACCTCTGGACAGCCCATGATGTGCCCTGGCTTGTCTATGAGGATGTAGAGCGGTGGGACGAGTGGACGGTTTGATTTAAACCTTTGGGTCTCCAGGCGCTTTGGCCGGGGTCGCATATTGCGGTTTCAAGTGGCCTTCCTGATCGAGTAACCAGGCATCCATGATCTGGCGCACGACCGGTCCTGCAACGCGACCACCGGCCTCGCCGTTTTCGATCATTACCGAAATCACGATTTTGGGGTGTTCAGCTGGCGCGAAGCCGACAAACAACGCGTTATCACGATGTCGTTCCAGGGTCTTTTCACGGTTATAGCGCTCGCCCTGTTTGATCGCCACCACTTGCGCCGTACCACTCTTACCAGCGATGCGGTATTGCGCGCCTTGTGCGGCGGCACGGGCAATACCGCGAGGATCGTGCATCACCAGCTGCATGCCGTGGTTGACCTGCTCCCAGTCGTGCGGGTTCTTGAGGACTACGTTGGGCATGGGATTTTCGTCCACCGGCGGCACGCCATTAATGGTCTTGGCCAGGTGGGGTCGATTCCACACGCCCTTGTTGGCGATCAACGCGGTGGCTTGGGCCAATTGCAGCGGCGTGACCTGCATATAGCCCTGGCCGATGCCGAGGATCACCGTTTCACCCGGGAACCAGGGTTGACGGCGGGTGGCACGCTTCCATGCCTGGGAAGGCATCAGGCCAGCTGACTCTTCGAACATATCCAGCGACACTTTCTGACCCAGGCCGAACTCAGCCAAGTAGTCGTGCAGGCGGTCGATGCCGAGCTTGTGGGCGAGGTCGTAAAAATAGGTGTCGTTGGAGCGCATAATCGCCGCGTCCATGTCTACCCAGCCGTCACCGCTGTGGTTCCAGTTGCGGTATTTGTGGTCAAAGTCCGGCAGTTGGTAGTAACCGGGATCGAACACGCGGGTTTGGGCGGTGACGACGCCACTGTCCAGGCCGGCGATGGCGACTTCCGGCTTGATGGTCGAGCCAGGCGCATAGAGCCCTCTGAGAACGCGGTTGAACAGCGGTCGGTCGATGGAATCATGCAGCGCAGCATATTCCTTGAAGCTGATACCGGTAACGAACAGGTTCGGGTCAAAGCTCGGCTTGCTGACCATCGCCAGTACTTCACCGGTTTGCGGGTCGAGGGCAACCACTGAACCTCGGCGATCGCCCAGGGCTTCTTCTGCCGCTTCTTGGAGATGGACGTCGAGGCTCAGGACGATGTTTTTGCCGGGAATCGGGTCGGTGTGCTTGAGCACGCGAAGTACGCGGCCCTGGGCATTGGTCTCGACTTCCTCATAGCCTACGTGGCCATGCAGCTCGGACTCGTAGAAGCGCTCAATACCGGTCTTGCCGATGGACTGGGTACCGCGGTACTCCACCGAGTCGAGCGCTTTGGATTCTTTCTCGTTGATCCGTCCTACGTAACCGATCGAATGGGCAAAGTGAGCGCCCAAGGGGTAGTGGCGAACGAATTGCGGTTCTACGTCTACCCCAGGCAGACGGAATTCGTTTACGGCCAGCAGCGCGATCTGCTCTTCGGTAAGTTCATAAAACAATGTCACAGGCACGAAAGGGTGACGCGCCTGTTTCAGCGCCTTGTCGAATACAGCGCGGTCTTCGGCGGGCAGATGCAGCAAGTTGACGATGGCGTCCAGTTCGGCCTTGAGGTCGGTGGTGCGCTCACGGGTGATGGTCAAGTTGTAGCTGGGACGGTTATCGGCCAGTACGACGCCATTACGGTCATAGATCAACCCACGCGTCGGCGTGATGGGCAGCACGTGGACGCGGTTGTTCTCGGAAATAGTGGAGTGGTAGTCGAACTGTACGACCTGCAGGAAGTACATACGCCCCACCAGGGCACAGGTGATGCCAATCACGAGCAACGCGCAGGCGAGCAGGCGCTTGTTGACCAGGCGGTTCTCTTTTTCGTGATCCTTGATCGTTATCGGTTCAGGCATTTCTACAGCATCTCGTTGAAGAAGGTCGACGCCGCGTCCTGCGGATGAAAGATCAATCCCTGTGAAAATGTGCTGCACCATACCAAAAATGCAGAAACACTTTGTATCCATTTGCCCAACGGCAGGTTGGAGCATGATTTGGTAGGCCGTAACGGGTAGGCGTGGTTTTTTGAAGATACCGTATTCAAAGACGATGCCGGATTGCTTGAAGCCAACAGAGGAAGCGTGGAATTGGCACGCCCATTTTCCGACCGCCCAAAACAAAACCCCATCTGCTTTCGCAAATGGGGTTTCGGAATTTAATCTTGACGATGACCTACTCTCACATGGGGAAACCCCACACTACCATCGGCGATGCATCGTTTCACTACTGAGTTCGGGATGGGATCAGGTGGTTCCAATGCTCTATGGTCGTCAAGAA